>CAZEJA010000531.1:0-1519 GCA_964512215.1 uncultured Planctomycetaceae bacterium | reverse complement strand
TCTATACTCTGGTCAGGAGTACCAAACAGACGCCCACCTCTAGAGGCTGCGCTTGATAGATAATCCTTAGCGCCTCCGGCTAAATCACCGATGTTGCCCATCTGCCCTTGTAAAGCTCCGAATAAAGCGGAACCTAGAGAAGGAGATGGTATATGCGTAAGATCTTGGTTTTGTACAGCAGATAAAGCGGAACCCAGCCGCTGCTGGTGCGCTTGCATGAAATACTGTTCTAAATCGTCAGACCTCTGCTTTTCTAGTAAACTAGCACTGCGTTGTACATCTAGTAATGTTGCGTTAACACTACGACCTTTTACACCCGCAGCAGCAGCAGAAGCCTCAGTAGCACCCTCTGTTTTAAGAGCGTCTCTACGCATATGTACTGCGCGTTTAGCAGACTGCTGTATAGCTAGAGTGGTATTTTGTGTAATCGCATTCTGGTTAATACCATCAGCGATGTTAGTCATCTTATTGCGATACTCTTGCATAGCGCGTTGAGTCTTCGCAGCAGCCTTAGCATGTTTGTACTTGGCGATACCTTGTACTACAGACATACCGACTTGCGCGGCTTGCATCCACATATTAACCTCCTGTTATACGTCTACCTCGTTTCTTCCACTGACCGATCCACTCCATCTCTAATAGATAGAAAGGTTTATGGCTATTCGATTGTATCTCTAGTTGAGAGGTATCTGCATCCTTCTTGTACGGGACCTTAAAGGAACCATCAATAACTACAGGCTCCCCTACTAGATTAGTAGGCGCTCCTAGGATACGACCTGTGTATTCAACCTCTGCACTATAACCGTAATCATCCGTTACGAGTGCTTTAAAATAACCTGTCTCGTTGAAGTGGACAACGAAGTTTTTAATTGTTAATTTACCAGACCCTACTTTAACACCATCACGATCTCTGACGAATGGTGTAGTCGGGATATACCTACTAAGGTACTTACGTCCGAAGTAGACAGTGCCTCCCTGCATGTCTGTGTCTAATGTAACCGTCCCTGTAGAGTAACTATCGATGTTAACTCGTAAACCGGGGTGGGGGCAATCAGCTCCCTGAACGGCTACGTAGTTATCGATATCATCTACATCGTACGGTACTGTAAAAGTAGTATTTACTGAAGTACGTTCTAATTGCTCATCTAGCATTACTCTGTAACCGACATCGGCGTTAGGAGTATCATCTAGGTCGAGAGTGAACAGCTCATATTTTGTAGAGTCCTTAGTGACTACATACAATAAATTATCTACAAAGAATGTACGAAGGACATCCTTTGCGAGTTGCCATTTACTCCAGCTTGATTGTACTTTACGCCCGTCTAACCACAAGTACTCGTATACGTCCATAATACTCTGGTCGTCATCTGTATGCACTAAGAGTTTATTGAAGTTAGTAGTGTTAGACATGAACTGCGGAGTACCTTCAATATATTGAGATACATGCGCCGTAATCGGGCGAGAATCGTTGATGTCTTCACTACCTTCAGTGTAGAACTCCTGAACTCCTGCGAAATTA
>CAZEJA010000530.1:0-1522 GCA_964512215.1 uncultured Planctomycetaceae bacterium | reverse complement strand
CTCGATTCGCGAAGCGATGAAAAGTGTACTTATTCCCATTTTCATCGCTTCGCGAATCGAGTGTGGACGATATGCTTTCCCATGATAAAATATTTCACCGCCCGTTCTTTCTTCGGCACAGGTCAATATCTTTATCAATGTTGACTTCCCGGCTCCATTCTCACCAACAATACAATGGACTGTGTTTCTCTCAATATCCAGGGTTACATTTTTTAATGCTTGCACCCCGGGATAATTTTTACAGAGAGCCCTTATTTCCAGGATGTTGCCTTCTTTCATAAATATATATCAACATTCAGTAGATCGAAAACTTTTGTAAAAGTAGAAACTCGCGCTGGTTTTAGCTCCGTAGGAGCGATATGTGTGTAGTAGCATAGAAAAACGAGCAACAACCCCTCTTATAGCCCCGTAAGGGCGACATGTTCGATGCTGTTCTTGCTCTCATCGAATGCGCTGCACACTCTGACACGTCTTTTCCAAACATGCCGTCCCTACGGGACTTAAGAAGATGGGTTTTTGACTGCTCCCAGCTACACACATGCCGCTCCTACGGAGCTAACAAGGAAACTTTTCGATCTACTGACATTTCATAAACCGGAGAGGAAGATATTTTGCTCCCCGGTTTATGGCATTCTTCGTGTCCGCAAATAGGCGCTAGCCTACTTTACATACACTACTTTGCAATTTCTTTTCTCAGGTCTATGTCAATGTTCCACTGCTCCAATAAAAAATTCTGGATTTCGTCTATACTCATATCCCAGCCGTTCACAATAAATGAAACAACAGCTTCATTTTTATTCGTCTCATACATATCGAGCTCCCCTTTTTTAATTTTGAGGAGCATATCTATGCACTTCCTTGCATTGGCTCCTGGCTGTAAAGCTAGTGTCGCCTTAAAAGATGAAGCAGGATTGGCTACCTTAATTATTTCCGGGACCGAGCCATCGACTCCTGCAAAAACTTCGGTCAATGGAACTTTATCCTCTGCTTTTCCTCTGCCGGCGGCTTCAAAGGCTGCAAGTCCTCCAAGCACATTTTCTGCGTCATACCCATACATGATGTTTACATCAGGATGTCTTTGAAGAATATCCTCTGCTGTTGCATACGCGACCTCTCTGTTACTTTTGCCGCCATTGAAGACCCACTCAGCATCGGGAGCAACGTTCTGGACTCCCTGAATAAATGCCTTTGTCCGCTGATCATGTGCCCACTCGATGGAAGGATCACTGATCGTAGCGATGTTAAACTTTATCCCGGAATGGAACTCCATCATCTTTTTTGCTACAAGTTCTCCCATTGCAATTGAGCCTGCCCTTTCTTCGATCATCATTGTTGGGTATTTCACCTTGCCGGAAGCTACATTCACAAATGATACCACAGGAATACCAGCCTCCTGCGCAGCAGCGATTGAAACCTCCATTGTTGCCTGATCGTAAGCCTGGCAAATAATACCATCGACTTTTCTTGCAATGAGATCTTCCATGGTTGAAGCCTGCACCTCAGGCTTCATCTGTCCATCCAT
>CAZEJA010000529.1:0-1530 GCA_964512215.1 uncultured Planctomycetaceae bacterium | reverse complement strand
AAATGGAAAGTACACCGCTGTCGCTACGGCAGAAGGACACGAAGCGGAAGCGTTTACACCCAGTCAGGACGAACTCGCAAAGGTCATAGAACGTTCCGGGTTGGTCGATTCCTTATTCACCCATCGCAATGCCCGCCGGTTCATGAACGATTTTGTCGAGATGGGCGCTGAGCTGTACCGGCTGTTTCTCAGCCCCTTTACGCAACTTGAGACCTGTATCAAAAACGCCTTTGCATCCAACAGTCCGCTCCTGATCAATATCCAAACCGGCGACCATGAAATTAATCGTTTGCCCTGGGAACTGCTCTATGCTCCGGAGCACTACTTCCTGGCGACATCCCCGCATTTTCAGATAATCAGGAGCATTGAGGATAATGCAGGCAGACGAGACGCCTGCGCTCCCAGGAAGGAAACCCACCCCTGGCCCCCCTCCCAGGAGGGGAATACAAGGCGGAACTCTCAGCAGGGCCGCTCAGGGTGCTTTTTATGACCTGTTCGCCGGACGGGACAAAACCGGTCTTGAATTATGAACGCGAGGAGGAGATCATCATCAATGCGGTAGCGGAACTCAAACGCAAGAAGCAATTGGAGATCGACATCGCCGAAGGGGGCACGTTGGATGAACTGAGCAAGATGCTGGCGCAAAAGGAGTATCATGTTCTGCACCTGTCGGGACATGGCGTGTACGATGAATGCAGCAACACAGGCTATCTCCTCATGGAAAACGAATCCGGCACGGCAAAACGGGTCAGCGCGCAGGAGTTTGCCGACGCCCTGATCGGCTGCCGTTCCGTGCGCTTGCTGTTTTTGAGCGCCTGCGAGTCGGGCAGGGAAAGCGCGCAAAACACCGGATTGGCGCATTCCCTGATCGCGCATGGCATTCCGATGGTGATCGGGATGAAAAATGCGGTCGGCGATCGTGCTGCCACCGTGATGGCCGGGGAATTTTACAAGCACCTGACCTTAAAGCGGCCGGTGACTCACGCGCTGCAGTTAGCCCGCCATGAATACATCAAGCGCAATAAAAACAGCATACAGTGGGTTATTCCGGCTCTGTTCAGCAGGGATGGACATTCGGCGGTCGTGGATTGGAAAAAGCCCCAAATCCCGATCAAAGCACAAGCGCCGGCAGCGATCCTCTACGGCAAGGTCAAACACCTGAAAACCGGCTTCCGAGGGCGGCGCAGACAAACGCGGGAATACCTGAAAAGACTGCGTCAAGGCAATCCGCCAGCGTTATGTATCAGCGGCGCGGGCGGCATTGGGAAATCCACGCTGGCAAGCCGCTTGACCGATCTGCTCCACAAATCAGGCTATATGATCATTCCCTTATACGGGGAAATCACGCCGGATAGTTTCATTCAGGATACCATCAAGACACTGGTGGCCGCAAGAGAGCGGGAACATCTGGATTATTTGAAAGGACTGCTGGATTACGAGGAAAAGATCGTTTATATCCTCTCCAATATCTTAGGGACAAAGGAGACGCTTTACCTGCTCGATAATTTTGAGGATAATCTCGCGCAAGCC
>CAZEJA010000528.1:0-1533 GCA_964512215.1 uncultured Planctomycetaceae bacterium | reverse complement strand
TTCACAAAAACACCTATGTTCTTTTTAATAAATCGATAAATTTATTTTTAAACATGTCTTCTTGGGCAAATCTGCCTAAACAGGCATCATCCTGTAATAGTTCTTGAAAGCATTCTGAACATCGAGCAATCTCTCGAAAGTCTAGTGCTCTCAACTTTCTCATTAGTTTTGACTGATAGTAGATCGTAGATAATCTACGTTGTTTGATATTCCCTACGCAAAATTCAGGAAACGATAGAAGATGACATGGATAAACAGAACCATCAGGATAAATCTTGATATATTTCCCAATACCACAATTAGTCCTCTCTGGATTATCGTTTTGAAATCGGAAACCAAATGTCTCATACCAAAATTCAGCAGCTGCCTTTTCCACGTCTGCTTTGTTACATAGCAAGTCTTTTCTATTTGACGCTCTTCCCGCAAGATGCAACGGAGAGAGATGAATATTGAATATCCCTTGTTGTAACAGGTAACTCATAAAATCTTTGAGAGAAGGGAGAGCTAACGATGTGGTGGTAACCGAAGCAGCTGGGTCGCCTCCAACTTGCTGGATATATCTGAAGGCATTCATTACCTTTTCAAATGATCCTTCACCTCGTAATGTATCATGAATTTCTCGAAAACCATCAATACTTAGTCGTATGTCGTCAAACAACTCAACCAGATTCTTTGCTATTTCTTTAGTAATTAACGTCCCATTTGTGTTAATGCAACGTAGCACAGAATGATTCTTATCAATAGTGTTAAAAGTTGAAATTAGCGTGATAAAATCTGTACGGATTAAAGGTTCGCCTCCAGTGAATACTATTCTTTGAGGGTCGAGTTGAATGATGTCTTCAAAAAGCTCTCTTGCTTGTTTGAACGTAATCTCACAATTTTCTGCTTTACCTGCTTCGAGATAACAATAGACACACTGTAAGTTACAGGCTCTAGTAACATGAAAATAGACTGTATCAATTGGTCCTAATGTTGTGTCTCTACTTTTTGTAATAGGCTTTTGGGTCATAGCCTTTAAATTCTCTACGTTTTAACTCTTCGGACGCTATGTGCCGTTGTCCACTGAAGTCAAGGGTCTTCTGTGTTTTGAACCCACAGTTGTTGCTCACGGTTATGCTAATATTCTTCTTTTGAGTAACTAGATAGAGAATGTTACTTGAGACAGGATTATCTATGTCACAGAGTTTTTTAATGGCTAATGTTCCTTCATTATAGGAAGGCTCATCATATCCAGCAAGGTTATTTCCAGAACGAGTTCTATAGCCTAACGCTTCTTTAGCCAATTCCATAATTTCTTCAGTAACACTTGATTTGGATGCCAAGGCTTTGAGAGCATCTGAGCTCATAGATAAGGTTGTAGCAAGTGGGGCATACCTTGCGAAACAATACTGCATAATAGGTTCAATGACACTTTCATCCCCTATTTTTGCAAGACTATTTGCCGCCTCACTCCTATCAGTAAATTCATCCCCATATTTTAAAACCTGGATAAGGGGGTCGATCGCCCTTGGATCTTTGAGTTTCCCAAGAGCT
>CAZEJA010000527.1:0-1534 GCA_964512215.1 uncultured Planctomycetaceae bacterium | reverse complement strand
CCCGCCTCCGTTGCCGAGGATATTGCATGCGTCCGATTACGACAGCGCCAAAGGCCTGCCCGCCGACATGGCGCTTTCGAAAAAGCACCTGCGCCTCGATGCCGGCGGGAAACTGCATCCGGTTGCGGTGACCTACAGCGACCAGGTCTACTTCCTTGCCCGGGGCGCCGACAAGCAGGGCGCCGCCGACGACATGGCCCGCCTTTCGACCATGCCCCAGGCATATCGCCGCATCTACGATTCGAACCCGGAGATCATGTACTGGCAGTACACGAGTCTCGAAAGCGGAGTGCATACGTCCTGGCCCGGGCACGGAGGATATCCCGAGGATTACGACCCGCGCAAACGCGAGTGGTACATCGGCGCGAAGACCACCGGGGTTCTTGACTGGTACCTGCTGCCCGACGCCTCGACTCGCACCGTCACGCTCTGCGCCGCTATGCCCGTTACCAAACCGGACGGTTCATTCGCCGGAGTCACCGCCATCGACGTGCCGCTGCTAGCCGTCCTCGAACTGTTAACGCTGCCGGAGGCCTGGCGGCCCAACGCAGAAACAATGCTCGTGCTCCCGGGCTCCGGGGAAACAGGATTCGAAGGAAAACTGATGATCCTGGTCCAGAAAAGCTACCACCAGCACTCCGACGACTGGAAGAAGTCGCTGGAACTCCAGGTCCTGGAGTCTTCCGACAGCGACGCTCTGGCGGCGCTGACGGCGGACGTAGACGCCGGGCGGGGCGGTGTCAGGCGGATGGAATACAAAGGATGCGATTCGCTGTGGGCGTACGGGCAGCGGACCGACAGGCAGAAACAGGCCGCGGCGCTGGTCATCGTACCTTATAGCCAGGTCATCGCGCAGGCCCGGGAAGCGGAGCAGCATGTTCTGGACCAGATGACCGGATACCTGCAATTTGCGGGTATGATCATGTTCGTCGTGCTGTTGATCGTAGTTGCGGTGGCTTTCAGTTCGGCGCGAAAGCTCACCCGCCCGGTGATGGCGCTCAGCGGTGCAGCCAAAGATCTCGCCGAGGGGGACTTCAACGCCAGCGTCGAGATCAAGACGGGCGACGAACTGGAGGACCTGGGCAATATCTTCAACGAGATGGGCCCCAAGCTCCGCGAACGCGAAAAGATGAAGCAGTCGCTGGAGATGGCAATGGAGATCCAGCAGCACCTGCTCCCGCAGGGCTCGCCTCCGATCGAAGGTTTCGACATTGCCGGCAAGAGCATCTACTGCGATGAAACGGGGGGCGACTACTACGACTTCATCGAACTTGCCGAACTGGGGTCCGGAAGACTTGGCATAGCGCTGGGCGACGTCAGCGGACACGGGATCGGCGCGGCGCTGCTGATGGCGGCCGCCCGGGGCGTACTGCGGTCGCACGCTACTAGGCACGAAGCAGATCTCGGCGAGCTTTTTGAAACGCTCAACTGCCATCTCGTGCGAGACACCGGCGAGGAGCAGTTCATGACGCTCTTCTACGCCGTGCTCGACGCGAAGACGAAATCGCTGGTCTGGACTTCCGGCGGGCACGAT
>CAZEJA010000526.1:0-1542 GCA_964512215.1 uncultured Planctomycetaceae bacterium | reverse complement strand
GGTTAAGAACCTGGACGAACTTGGTCGAAATTTTCTCGATCTTCAGGTGTTTAGCACGACTGATCGAGGAAGATTTCTGCAACACTATTTGCGGGCAAATCCAAAAGAAACAGGAACATTTAAGCAGCTTTTCAGGCGGGTTTTACAGCGGACACAGAAACGATTACGAAAATATGGCAAACATTTTTCATCCTCTCCTAACCTCCCCCTTCGACTTCGCTCAGGACAGGCCCATCAAGGGGGAGGGACGTGTGAGGATCTTCTCCATCAAGAAGGAGGGATATATAGAGGCTGGAATTTGCATGTTTTCCCTGAGTGGAAGGATGTTTTTCCTACTATCGACAAGATTTTTAAAATATTATCAACACCTGTGCAGATCGTTCAAGAGAACAATAGAGGGGTTGTCCTCCTGATTCGCCATAAAGGAACTCTTTTTGTGGCAAAACGATCCAAAATTCAGGAAGATAGACGCTGGGCGCAATTCACCAGTTTTTACCGGAAAGGAGAAGGGACAAGAACATTACGGAACATGATGCGACTGTACTCTCTGAGCTTGCCTGTGCCAGAGCCCGTGTTCGTCCTGGAAAAAAAAGCGTACGGGCTTGTCGTTGCCTCCTGGAGCTTCTATCGTTACCTTGAAGGCCATCCCTGCAACTGCTCACAAACACATCTTATTGCCGAAACATTAAAAGAAATTCATCAGAAGGGATGGGTTCATAGAGATCCACACGTGAAAAATTTCCTTTTACACAGAAAAAAAATGTATATTATCGATTGCGCGAAAGCAAGGCCCTGGCATTCCAGATACGCCCAGATGTACGACGTGGTACTCTTAAATAATTGTTGTCCCGGCAGCCTTAAATATTATGGAATCTCCGAATCATATTGGGTTTACCGTCTGGCCAAATTCCACAATAACATGATTAAGCTTTGGCGCAGAATCAAACGCCAAATCAGACCCAACACTTACCAGAAAAGGAAACATACGCAGCCATAGTATTAAAATTCGAAGTTACCTCCTCGTGTAAGTTACACTCCAAACTGTCTATTAAGAATAAGGAACTTAACGTCATCTTAAGTTTTTTGTCAAGCTTATATCAACAGAAGAGGTTGTAGCAATCTTTTTTTATTGACTTTCCTGGTTCAAAGCTTTTGCTATTGTATCAATTATAGTAGTTTTGGTATCTTTTTATTTTTTAGCCAAAAGGAGGGAAACCCATGTTACAGATAGAACTCACAGATGAGGAACAGCATATTTTGAAGGAGATTTTGGAAAGCGATCTTTCCGACCTCCGTATGGAAATCCGTGAGACCGATGATAGAACATTCAAAGAAATGTTAAAAAATAAGGAACAGGTAATGGAGAAAATTTTAGAAATGCTACGGCAAACTGACTAAGAAACCCAGGGCAAGTAAAGCCACAGATTTTCAGTAGATTGTGCTATTTTTTGATCGAAAATGTATTTACATGTGGGGACGTGCAAGTAGTGACCGTTCATCTTTCGGTCCTTATTTTTCAATAACTTACAAGAAATTTTTGAC
>CAZEJA010000525.1:0-1551 GCA_964512215.1 uncultured Planctomycetaceae bacterium | reverse complement strand
TGAGCACGATTTCCGTGAGGATTATGCGTTTAACGAGGTGATTTGGGCTGGCAGAGTGTTCATCGAGGAGGATTCATCGCCCACGGAGGAGGCAGTCTCCTCTGCGGGGTGCTGCTCAGCCTGTTGCTTCGAGTACCACCTTCTTAGCGCGGTACAGCTTCAGTAGGTTGTGTGCCGCACACTCCAGTTGCCACAACGCGGACACCTTGTCCAATCCCCGCAGGAGAAACTGTCGCAACCCTCTGGCCTCCTTGATCTGCCCAAACACCGGCTCCACCGATTGTTCCCTCTTGCGGTACCGCTCACGGTTCTCCGGCAGCTTTAATTTGTTGCGCATCCGCTCGGAAACGGCCACATCCTTCGGCAGCGGGGACAAAGGTGGAGGAGAAGGGTCACGCCACTCCCGATGTCGTACCCGCTCCGGTGGAATTAACACCGACATCCCGTGTTCCTCCAACGTTGTCACGTTGTCTTCGCTAAAGTAGCCGGCATCGGCCAAGATCTCTCGCGGACGCTTCCCCGTCGCTTGTTCCACTTGCTCGACCATTCCCACCAGATGTGGCCCATCGGCCGCTTGGTTGCTCAGCTGCGCCGCCACGATGATCTGAGAGTCCACATCAACCGCTGCCTGGCCGTTGTACCCTTGGATGAATGCCTTGTCTGCGCTCTTCATGATCCGTGAGTCCGGGTCGGTGAAGTTGTGTTGTGCCTTCGAAGATGGCACAGCATCGTTTGCATCCTTCCGCGGCCAGTACGTACGCCCTTGTCTCTCCGCCTTCTCTCGGCGCTTTTGCTGCTCGGCCGCGGCCTTCTGGCGTGCTTGTTTCTCCAGCCGCGCCATCGCCTGACGAATGACCTCCAGACGTTGTTCCTCCGTCTTGAGGTGCTCCGGCAACTCATCCCCTCGCTTCATTCCGTACCGCTGGTCTTCCGCTTGGTCGGTCGTCTCTACGGCTTCGAAATACTGCCGGATCTCCTCGCGCAGCCGCTTCTCTTCTTTCTCCATCCGCCCGTAGCTCATCGCCTTGTGCTTCGATGCGTTCGCCTTCAGTTTCGTCCCGTCGATCGCGACCTGCCCCAGCTTCACCATCCCCGCTTGTTGCGCCAGTCTCACCGTCTGAAGGAACAACCCTCTCAACGCCACAAGATGACGCCGACGGAACTCCGAGAGTGTCCAGTGATCCGGTTGTTGATTGCCCGAGAGCATCCGAAACCCCACGTCCTCATGGAGTGCTCGTTCCAGTCTTCGTGATGAGCGGATCCCGACGCAGTACCCGTACAACCACACCTTGACCATCATCTCGGGGTGGTACGGAGGCTGTCCCTTCGTCCCCTCGTAGCCGGCAAATACCTCACACAGGTCAAGTTGGTCGACCACGTTGTCGATGAAGTACGCCAAGTGATCTTTGGGCAACCACTCCCGTGGTGATGGTGGTAGAAGGTAGCTTTGGTGTGCGTCGTACGCCTTGAATCGCTTCATTGTCCCCCCTCACGAGCCATGAAACCGTTTCTTGGCATATTCTAACCCGGATTACTCACACAGGCTGCTAG
>CAZEJA010000524.1:0-1555 GCA_964512215.1 uncultured Planctomycetaceae bacterium | reverse complement strand
GAATAGTGCAACACCGTCACCCATTGCAGCGTTAGCTGTAATAGCTTCATATGCTTTGTCACCGACAAGACGAGCAGCAGCTAGACCCATGCTTGCAGCAGTGTCAGAAAGCTGACTTAGGTCGTCGTTAATTAGAGCTTCGCGAGTAATCTGGAAAAGCTTACCGTATTTCTTGAGGCTAACCTCTTCTTTCTGCTCTGGACGAGAACCGTACTTGTACTCTTCGCCTTCGCCTACTTCTTCCAAGTCACCGAACTCACCTGCACGTGCAAATGTGTGGGTTTTGAAGTCAGATAGAGAACCTGAAGTGTCGGCCCACTGAGTATAAGTTTCGTTAGCAGACTCGAAGCCGCTAAGGATCATTTTATTTGCGATGTTACCACAAAGGATCGGGAAGTCACCAGTAGCGATAGCACGAGAGATAACTTCATCTCTGCCCATACGTAGTGAATCTTCGCCTTAAAGGCGTAGAAGCTCACGACCAATAGTGACCATATCTAGGCCAGCTACTTCACGAGCGATTTCTTGATCTTCAGCAGATTTTATTTTGTCGCCTTGACCGATTCTGAGCATTGTTGCATTCTCAGCAGCAGCAAGGAACTTATCAGCAGCATCTACTTGTCTTTCAACTGTAGGTGAACTCACATTTACCTCTTCATTTTTACTAATTACAGCTTTAAGCGCACGTTTACGGAAGTCGTCAACAGACTCTTCTTTAACCTGTGCGATGAATTCATTATCAAGGCCGCACTCACGAGCGATACCTTCGATGTCAGCTACTCTTGCTCTTTCGACTTCGATAGCCTTCTGAGCAGCAGCTCTTTCAATAGCTTCAGTGTCAACCTGCTCAACAGAACGCTCAACAGCCTCTACTGGAGTCTCTACCGTAGCTTCTTTGTTTTCTTCAGACATACGTTTTGTTTCCTCTACTTCTGTCTTGTTTTCTTCTGGCTGCTTGAAATCAGCAGCTCGGTTTTTCGCATTAGGATCTGCACCTACCGCTACAGCAGAGACTTCGATCATGCGACTTCTAGTGATTACTTTTACTGGGCCTTGATATTCTCGACCGCTGAACTTACCAGACTCTCCTTCATCTAGGTAAACTACTTCAAGTGCCTGAGCACCGATGGAGTTATCTGTCAGATGGCCTCCGAGTGCCAATCTGTAAGCTCTGTCTGATTTGTCATCTTCAGCGTAATAGACTCTGCCGATTAGGCTGTTGCCTTCTACACGCATTTCTCGGACAGAACCTAGTTGATTATCAACGGTGAATCTGTCGTGTGAATCTACGTAGGGCACCTGGCCGTTCTCTGGGACTTCGATTCCGTCGGGGACTATCACCGTATCGATGTAAGCTCCTGAACGCATGTCGAATTCAGCTATCGGAGTGTCTGTGGAAATAGTGATCTCAAAAGAACGTGATTCCTCGTCAAGAGTGACGGGCTTCGAGCTTTTATTGAGACTCAATTTACGATAAATAATATCTTCAGACATATAGAAAATTCCTTATATTAATTTATTTGAGCATTTGTACTTGTGGTTTGCTAGTTAAGAC
>CAZEJA010000523.1:0-1561 GCA_964512215.1 uncultured Planctomycetaceae bacterium | reverse complement strand
GCATTTTAGTACATTGGGCATTGAGGCGTCCAGAGGAACCGCCAGGGGCATCCGACTTGTCCGAAGGGCCGCTGGGGGGCAATTCGACCCCGGGCTCGCCCAGGGCGTCGTACAGGCCGCGTACGAGGGCATTCGGGACCGTGAGCAGGAGAAACCCGGACTCGGACAGGACAAGGCGGCCCTGTAACCCATACTTGCGGGGGCCCTTCGCCGCCTCTTTACCAAGCCGGTAATGCCGTGTTTCCAGGCTTTGTGCGAGCAGGCTGGGCATGATTAGGACCCTTTGAGGGCTTTTTGCTGGAACGACTGGGAGCGACCGACCTTGCTGGGAGCAAACGGTCGCATCTCAATCTCGTCATCCAGCGGGCAATCCACCGGGTAGACCACGGCGACAAACTCGACATACCCGTTGTACTTGATCGCTCGAACCACCACGTGAACGTGAAGCTCGTCACCTGCTTTCGTGACAGCGTGGCCCGTCACGCGGCGTGTGAATTGCCAGGCGCCCTCCTGCTCTCGGATTCTCGTCACGGCGGCGCCAAATCGCTCCTCGTGCTGGTCGGCCGATTCAGGCGCCAGAAGAAGATACACTGGCTTTCCCAGAATCTCGCTTGCTGGCCAGCCAAACACGTGCTCTGCCTGCGGATTGTAGTACGTGACGGTGCCATCCGTGTTCGCCATGATCATCGCCACTGGCGCCGTGTCCAGGATCACCGCCGACTTGGCCTCAACCAGCCTCGCGTGTTCGACGGACTCCCTCACCTGCTGCTGCGCTCGTGTCAGCAGCCAACCCAGCACCGCGGCCAGCATCGCAGTGAAGCTCAGCAGAAACCACGAAGCCCTTCTCCTACTTGGAGTCCCCATTCTCGCCTCCTTGCTTACCGCCACTCTTTTTCTTCGTAGAAATGGTAATGTTGAAGCCGTTGAGCAGGCCGTCAACAACGAAGTCCAATAAAGAAGCTCCGCCTAACCCAACCAGCCCGGAAGTGCCAATCAGGAAGAAGAAGTTCTGGTTTTCCCCGTCAAACCACTCGAACCAGATCAGCCCATAAATGAGCCCGAACATGCCGCTATAGAGGCATGTGGCGATGACGTTTCGCCAAGTCAGAGCCTGCTTGGACCGCAGTAACGCGGCTAACCCCGCCAGAGACGACACGGTTAAGCAGCCCGCGAGAACCTGGAACGGCGTCAATTGTGGCGGAATCAAAATAGGGCCTCCTTGCCCAGCGCGAGTCTCACTCGCCTGTGCTTCTTGCTGTGTTTTCACATTGAGCCCTCCACCATCCCCTGTCGGCAGAGTCCATTCGGCAACCTTTCGGCTGCGCGATTGTAACGGCACTGGGCACATCCGTTACTCCTCCTTTCCTCACCCCGGTGTTACCTTGGCGAGGCTCCGGGCTCGAACCTCTCGTTATCCTATTGAAAGGCTCCACCTCCTAACCTAGCGGTGCCCTCGCTAAACCCAATGCTGCAAACACTCTACACGAATCAGGGCGAAAATGAAACTCCAGCTTAACTACGCAAGTGCCTCCTCAAGCTGTGTCCGTATTCATTGTCGAAC
>CAZEJA010000522.1:0-1572 GCA_964512215.1 uncultured Planctomycetaceae bacterium | reverse complement strand
CCTGGCCGCGGGCATGTGCCGGGCCGTCGGCATCCCCGCCCAGGTCGTCACGGGCATGTGCTACGTTCCGGAAATCGCCGGGAAGAAGCACGTCTTCGGCGGGCACGCGTGGGTCCGCGCCTATGTCGGCGGCAAGTGGGTCGGGCTCGATGCAGCCCTCGGCAGATACCACGCCGGGCACATCACACTGGCGGCGGGCAACGGTCAGCCGGACGATTTCTTCGACGCCGTGCCGCTTCTGGGCAACTTCAAGGTGACGGCTGCGAAAGTCATCGATCCTCCGGACAAGTAACCGCTTCGCACGCGGGGACCCGACGGGCGGTTGTGTGCCGACGCGCGGGGTGGCACAATAGCCCCCGATGCCTCGCGCGCCCGACAACTCGCTCCGCGACCGGATCCTCGCCGCCGCGCCGCGCGTCGTAGCCCTGACCGGACCCGCGGCGACCGGCAAGACCGCCGCGGCCCTCGACCTCTACGAGCACGTCCGCGCGCAGTCCGGCCCGGCGGCTTGTTTGCTGCTCGCCCCCAACGCCCCGACGGCGGCGGCGATGCGGCGGTCGCTGCTCGATCGCAGCCCCGCCGGCGTCGTCATCGCGCCGCACGTGACCACCTTCGCGTCCCTGGCCGGACGAATCCTCGCCGCCGCCGGACCCGCCACGGCCGCCCGACGCACGCCGTCGCCCTTCCGGCGGCGTCTGCTGCTCCGTGAGATCGTCGACCGCCTCGGCGACGCGGGGAAGCTCCACGCGCTCGGCGGCGTCGCCGACACACCGGGGCTGATCGTCACGCTCGACCGCGCGATCTCCGAACTGAAGCGGGCGGCCGTCGAGCCCGACGCCCTGGCCCGCGCCGTCGGGCGCGGCCGGCATTCCTGCCGCGACCTGCTCACCATCTACGAGGCCTACCAGGCCCGCCTGCACGAGGCCGCCCTCTACGACCTGGAGGGCAGGATGTGGCAGGCCCGCGACGCCCTCCGCGACGCGACGGGCGACGCCCCCCCGCCGGGGCTGGACGGCCTGCGGGCGATCGTGGCCGACGGTTTCACCGACTTCACGCCGACGCAGTTGGAGATCCTCCATCTCGCGTCGGCGCACCTCGAGCGCATGCTGATCACGCTGCCGCTCGCCGACGACGGGCGGGACCGCCTGTGGCAGTGGACGCGGCGGACGCTGGGCAACATCCGCGAGCAGTTCGGCGGCGACCTCGACGTGATCGCACTGGACGGCGGATCGTCCGCGGTGATGACGCCGCTATGGGGGAAGGTCTTCGACTTCGACGCCGCCCCGCGCGCGCTGCCCGAGGGACTATCCGTCATCGCGTCGGCCGGCATCGAGGCGGAGGGCGCCGCCGTCGCCCGACGGGTCAAGCGCCTGCTCGCCGACGGCGCTCCCGCCGGCAGCATCGGCGTATTCGCCCGCTCGCTGGACGTCTACGGACCGGCGATCGAGCGGACCTTCCACGCCTGCGGAGTCGGCGTCGCGGCGGCCGCCCCGCCTCTCACGGCCGTCCCGGTCGTCCGCTTCCTGCTGGACGTGGGGTCGTTGGGGCCCGCCTTCGAATTCCGCAGCGTGC
>CAZEJA010000521.1:0-1583 GCA_964512215.1 uncultured Planctomycetaceae bacterium | reverse complement strand
CCAGGTACATTGCAAGAGAACCGTAATATGGGAAGAAACCATCCGACTGAACTGCCCTGAGCTGATACAGCGGTCCGTTGCCACTTGCCTGCTGGAATACCACGATGATTGTCTTTTCGTAACTACTCAGGTAGCCCCACCATGGATCTACCACTGACTGGAGAGTAGTTTACGCCCCCCCGAGCGCAATAGAAAAATCGTGCATTTTCTGCTGGACTCGGACGGCGTGATATTCTACGGTGCTGACCATGGCACAGAGCATGGTCATTCAGGGCAGGCACATCACGGCTGTCGAGATCGGGTTGATCCGCAATCTGATGGCGGAGCATTCTGACTGGGGGCGCACCCGGTTAAGCGAGGAGCTCTGCCGCCTGTGGAACTGGCGCAACGCGCAGGGCAGGATCAAGGACATGGCGGCGCGTACCCTTCTTCTGAAGCTGGAGCGACGCGGGTTGATCAAGTTGCCTGCACGTCAACGCCCCTCATCCAACGAGTTTCGTAATCGCTGTGTACCGGTGGTGAATCATGCGACTGAACCGATTCGCGGCAACCTGGGCGGCTTGCGGCCGCTGTCGGTAAGTATCGTCGCCCCGCGATCGCCGGATATGCGGTTGTTCAACGCCCTGCTGGCGCGCTACCACTATCTCGGCCATCGAAATACCGTGGGCGAGAATCTGCGCTATCTGATCCGCGACCGGCACGGGCGGCCCCTTGCCTGTGCGCTGTTCGGTTCGGCGGCATGGAAATGTGCGGATCGGGATCGTTTCCTCGGCTGGGATCGGGCCTGCCGTGAACGCAATCTCCAGGCATTGACCAACAACACGCGTTTCCTGATTCTGCCTTGGGTCGAGGTCCCGCATCTGGCCAGCCACGTCCTCGGCCTCATTGCCCGGCGCATCCGGGATGACTGGCAGGCCAAGTACGCTCATCCCGTGCATGCCTTGGAAACGTTCGTGGACCGTTCCCGATTCAAAGGCACCTGCTACCGGGCCGCGAACTGGATGCGCCTGGGCGCAACGCAGGGGCGTACCCGCAACGATCGAGACCGCTGCATCCAGGCGCCGGTCAAGGACGTGTATCTGTATCCGCTTATCCCGGACTTCCGGCGGGAGTTGTGCGCATGATGACACGCCAAGAGGCCGAAGCGATCTACGACGCCGGCAAGGAAACCGTCGTGCGGGTACTGTTGATGATGGATGCGCGCATCCGTGCTCTGGAAGAACGCGTTCAGTCTCTTGAGAACCAACTCGCCAAAAACTCGCGCAACAGCAGCAAACCGCCCTCCAGCGACGGGTACAAGAAACCTGCGCCCAAAAGCCTGCGAAAGAAGGGCAAGCGCAAGTCCGGCGGCCAGCCCGGCCATACGGGCCATACGCTCGCGATGGCCGACAATCCCGACCACACCGAAGTGCACCGTGTGAAGGAATGCGAACACTGCGGGCGATCCATGGCCGACCAATCCGCCGACAGTGTCGAAAAGCGGCAAGTCCATGACCTGCCACCCCTGCGGCTGATCGTCACCGAGCACCAGGCCGAAACCAAAACCTGCGCTTGCGGCCATCTGAACAAAGCCGCGTTCCCCG
>CAZEJA010000520.1:0-1585 GCA_964512215.1 uncultured Planctomycetaceae bacterium | reverse complement strand
CCGGGGTACGCAAATCAAAAAACACGGTATCGCGGGTTTCAGAAAATTGCTCCCCAATTTTTCAAAAATTTTTCTTGACATGCATTTATTTCTATAGGATCTTGGCAACGTTGCCATAAAATTCTTCAAATTAACCTGATGAGATGTTTTTTATTGGTAATGTCCCCAAAAATTCACTTGCGGTCTTACTCTAATTTGTAAAACGCCATTGGATGACGGTAAATGTGTTGGACAATGAGGCTGTTATTAGGGCTCACCGTGCGTCTTTTATGAACAGGATAAAACCCCTATATTACGGCATCCCTTGAACATCGTTCCGAGGGTGAATGTCCAATTTTCTTGCAGAACCCTGTCATTAAAGGGTTACAATCGTATTTTTAGATAAGTGATTAAATCTGGAGGTTTATATGCGTATTGAGAATTATCAACTGGAAGGCGGACTTTTAGAAGAGCAGATCGATGTTATGAAGGAAAAAGCGCTGCATCTGCTTGAAAATGTTGGAGTACGAATACCTCATGATGGGATTCTGAAGTTGTTATCAGATTATGGTGGGGTTACTATTGAAAAAGAAAATGTGAAGTTTAGAAGTGATCTTGTGCTCAAGGCCCTGAAAGAAGCAAAATATCCGGTTCCTGAATATGCAAAAGATAACTGGATAATATCGGCAGGGGCACATCAAACCAAATTATTTGATCTGAATACGGGAAAAATCAGGAATACAACTTTAAAGGATTTAGAAGACCTCATAAAGCTTGGCGATGCCCTGGATACTGTCGGTTCTGCCCCTGTTGTTCCGCTTGACATGCCCTATTATGTTCAGGAGATATTAATGCATAAGGTCGCGTGGGAGCATTCGAGGTACAGGGCCAACGACATGTTTGAGCATGATCCCAAACCAACAGTTAAATGTGCTGACTATATCTATGAAATGTCAAAGGTAGCTGATAAATGGTTCGCGCTGGGGCTTTATATGATAAGTCCGCGCACATTCGACAGAAAAGAACTGGAAATAATATATAATTTTCTGGATAGAGGTGTTCCGATGTGGGCCGGAACAATGCCGATTGCAGGCATAAATGCTCCTATCACGATGAAATCAGCCATTCTCCAGAGCATGTTTGAGACCTTTGGCTGTCTGACCATGCTGAATTTATTAAATACAAAATCCTACAACTATATACAGATTATCGACAGTTTTGTGGCCCATCCCTTTGACATGAAATATACAACTTTTGTTTACGGTTCAGTTGAGGATATTCTGGGAGGAATGGACCATATTTCTGTAAACAGATATTTTGACATCCCCTTTTCGGTAAAATCTTTGCTTACTTCCGGTAAAGAGCCCGATGCTCATGCAGCCTTTGAGGTGGGGGTGTTTACTTTAATGGCCGCTCTGGCAGGGGCACGGATTTTCCGCTGCGGAGGTCTTTTGACGAGCGCGGAAGTGTATTCGGCGGAAATGCTTGTAATTGTTCATGAGATCGTTGAATACATAAAGAACCTTTTAAAAGAAGAGGAGTTCAGCGAAGAAAGGCTTATGGTTGAGGAAATAGCGGCGGTTGAACCGGGCCAGAGCTTTATAGG
>CAZEJA010000519.1:0-1585 GCA_964512215.1 uncultured Planctomycetaceae bacterium | reverse complement strand
CAGGACAAAATATTAACCAAATTAAGCTCATTTTCACCTCCTTTCATAGACATATTGTCACATCTCAATTTTCTCTAAAAAATTTTGTTTCTCCATATTTCCCCATATATCTCGATGTGCGATTATTTTTGGAAATTTCGATAATTTCATGACAGGAATACATAACCTCCTTACTTTATTACTCTTCTATATAGGCAGTATGGTTCATTCGATCTATGTATTCTTTGCTCACAATTTTAATTTACATTCCTCAAGGTGTTTTAAGTATTTTTCAGTTTGGCGAAAAAGTTTCACAAGATCAGTCAAGCAATTAACGCTTAATACTCTGATTTTCTGAAAGTCTTGTTGTTTAAAAATTCCTGCAATGCCAATAAACTTTATTTTTTTATCTTTTGCAAAATCAACATCCCTCAATGAATCACCGACAAAGAGCACTTCCCCAGGGTGTAATTTATAATGTTGAAGAACGAAATCAATCTGCTTACTTTTTCCAAAACCTGGTTTATAACCAAAGAACCCATCTAACAAATTGTCAATTTTGTTTAACTTAGTGTAGTGTGTAATAATCTCTTGTTTTGTACTACTACAAATAAAAATCTTAATTCTTTTATTACAGAGATACCTAAATAATGGGATGACTTCAGGGAAAATAGAATATGCGAAAATACCTTTTTGTTTCATAAATTCAAAAATCTTTACCACTTTCTGATTGTTCAGGTGATCTGGAAAAATTACCTCTATCTGGTCGGCAAAATTCAGCCCGGTAGTTCCCAGGTATCTTTTTTGCGCCTCATCTATAGAGATATTGTAGGTATCTGTTATAAGTTTTACAGCTAATTCTGTAAGGAATGGCATTGTATTCGCCACAGTTCCGTCGAAGTCAAAGATAACAGCTTTAATTTTGTTCTTGATAAGAGAATTCTCCTTGCGAAACCAATTCCGTGATAAAAATGTTCTCCATAGTACTATCCCATTAGTTTGAATAGCTATCATTAGTATTGCAAACAAAGCAAAAATCGGATGAAAATATGTCAACATTCCCCCGATGAAAAGCTGAAAAAGTCTTATATCTCTACCTCTTCCGGCTGCAATCCATTTCCCTCTGTAGCGGTAACCAAAATTAACTACCGATTTTGCAGAGGTATAACTAACCATTAAATTTCCTAACATGGCCAATACGAAGATGGCGCCTATAAGTAAAGGACTCCAGTAAATACCGAATATTTCTCTATTTCCGAGTTCAGCTAATGAATAATAAAAAATCCCTGCAAGGATAAAACCATCAGCATAACGGTCAAGAACCGCATCAACGAAATCCCCTAATGAGGATTGCATATGTTTCAGGCGGGCTATTTCTCCGTCACAACCGTCTAATACGCTCGATATTTGTATGAATAAAGCACCTATTATAGCGTTACCGATCAAAAAAAATAAAGTACTTATAAGCGCCACAATAAAGCTCAGTATTGAAACCTGATTGGGGGTAATTCGGTAGTTTACCAACTGGCGGGAAATCCTCACGGACACAGGCCGGTTAAGATAACGCGACACAAGGCCGTCGTTGGGTTTGTCTCGGAGTCGGTTC
>CAZEJA010000518.1:0-1601 GCA_964512215.1 uncultured Planctomycetaceae bacterium | reverse complement strand
GACCCTACGCCGGTTGGCCGGATTGACTGCCGTCGCGTTCCTTGCCGTCGCCTGCCCCAAGGCGCCCCTGAACCTCGCCGATATCAAAATAGCGAGCATCGCGGTGGCCACCGACGGCGGCAATCGTTTCTGCCTCGACCCCCCTTCGCAGCTCCTGGTCATGGTGACCGACACCGACGGACGCGAGTACCGTACGCGGCTCCGGGGCCAGGGCAAGGGCGGAAGACTGCGCTTCAAGGATTTTTCCACCAAAACCAGCTACGGTACCGTCGCCAACGATGGAAGCATCGTGGTTGACAACGGTCTGGAGACCCTTGACCGGCCGCTGGTCGTAACGGTTTGGCCCAAGGGGGAAGAGAAGGACGGACCGCTTGTGGGGACTGCTGAGTTGGGCCCCCGGTACGACTGCACGAACCGCATCGCGTTCGACGGACTGCCGGGCCCGCCGGGCAGCCGCGGCGCCGACGGAAGGGACGGCAAGGACGGCGAGGATGCCCCCGAGTGCGGGCCGGCCCAGAACGGCCAGAACGGAAGGGACGGCGACAACGGCGGCTCTGCCGGTGCAGGTGGAGACGGTCGGTACGTGAAGGTGGACGTAGCCCTGGCCCGCAGCCGCTGGCGCCACCGGGTGGTGGTGTTCAAGGCGCTCGTCGACCCCAACGGTGACCCGCGCAGGGTCTTTCGGGTCGCGGACGCGGCGCTCCTCGGCGAGTTGGTGGTTTCGTCCAACGGCGGTCGGGGCGGCCCCGGGGGCGAAGGAGGGGACGGCGGAAAGGGCGGAGCCGGAGGCAACATCCCCTGCAGCAAGTATCAGGCGGGCAACGGCGGCAACGGCGGCAACGGCGGCAACGGCGGCAACGGCGGCAACGGCGGTAGGGGCGGCCGCCTGGAGGTGACTTTCGCCGAGAACCACCCCGAACTGAAGGAGCAGATCAAATTCGAGGCAATCGGCGGCGACCGGGGCCCCGGCGGAACCAGGGGAACCGGCGGCGACGGCGGCCGGCCGGGCAGCAACGAAGCGAGTGCCGACGGCTTTCGCGGCCACGACGGCACTAACGGCTCCGGGGGCGAGGCGGGCGCCCCCGGCGAAGACGGGCCCCTCCCGACCGTCACTCCCGCAAAGGCCCTCAACACCTTCGGCCCCGAAGTCCTCAAAGGCCTGCGCCTGAAGTAGGCGCAACCAGTCAACGACCCCCCGGGACTATTGCGCGTCATACTGGCATTGACACGGTGCGCAATGAGTGCTATCCCGTTGTCGGTTCTTTCATATCAGGCATTTTCCGACAGGTTGTTTCGCTCTTCCAGGAGGTAGGCAATGTCAGAACAGAAAGTAATGAACCGCTGGCTGGTGGTGGTCGGCGCCATTCTCATCCAACTCGCCCTCGGGGCAATCTATGCCTGGTCGGTTTTCACGCCGTCATTGAAAGACGCGGGGTGGACTGCGTCGGACACCCAGGCGGTGTTCTCCGCCGGCCTGGCCCTGTTCGCCATCGTCATGGTTTCCGCAGGGTTCATGCTGCCCAGGTTCGGCCCCCGCAAACTCGCCTTTCTCGGCGGAGTGGTCCTGGGGGCAGGGTATGCCCTGGCCGGCGTGGCCGGCG
>CAZEJA010000517.1:0-1628 GCA_964512215.1 uncultured Planctomycetaceae bacterium | reverse complement strand
TAAAGATGCCTGAATTCCGGCGATCCCCCCACCTATGACCATCACTCTGTCTCCCAGGGGCATCATCTTCTTTTCCAGTGGAACATCTAAACGAGCTTTATCAATCGCAACTTTTACCAGATCCTTTGCTATTCGGGTCGCTGTCTCAGGTTCATTTCGATGAGCCCATGAGCTGTGTTCACGGAAATTAGCCATCTCCAGGACATAGGAATTTAGCCCCCCTTTTTCAAGTGTGGCCTTGAATGTCTTCTCATGAAATTGGGGGGAGCACGCTGCGACCACAACCTTATCCAGGTGATGTTCCTCGATGTCTTTTAAAATCAGCTTCTGCCCGACCCCGGAACACATATGATGAAACTGCTGCAACATGACAACATCTAATTGCCCTTCCACAGACGCCGCGACTTCTTGCAGATCAATGACCTTTGAGATGTTTCCTCCACATTCACACAGATAGACTCCAATCCTCACGCTTGTGCCCTCCTTTTAGCCGCTAATAACGCTAAGTTACGCTAAGTTATTTTAGCCACAGAGTCACAGAGACCCAGAGATTTTCTTTTTATCTTTATATCCTAATCAATTTTTAATATCTCTGTGCCTCCGTGTCTCTGTGGCAATCCTATTTTGCTTCGCGTTCCTTCGCGTTCCTTCGCGGCTGAATTGTTGCCCCTAAAACTGGATTTGTGCTCTAAACTTACCGTCGCCCTCATCCATACAAAACAGCAATGTCCTTCCGGTTTTCTGACACCAGGCTTCAATATCCTTCGGAAAAGACGGACAATCAGCTAAAACTTCTACCATTTCGCCCTCAGGGATTGTTTTCGCTTTTGCTGCTACTCTTTGTACTGGTTGAGGACATTTTAATCCATATAAATTCAATTCCATTGCTCATACCTCCTGTTTTTGATTGACGATTGTTGATTGTCTCGTAACTGTTCACTCTCCCCCCTTTACGAAAGGGGGTCGGGGGGGGATTTCCCCTGAATAGCAAGAAAAATCCCCCCTAACCCCCCTTTACGAAAGGGGGGGACTGAACGGTTACATTGTCTCAATCATCAATCCTCAATCGATTAGTGTTCCATGATATTTCGCAGTCAACTGCTTTGCCTTGACATGATCAGGGATATAATCCGGCAATATCATTGGGGAAACTCGCTTTTTGGAAACTCCAATGGCGTCCACCTCTGCCGCATACTTGCGCACGTGCTCCAAATTCAACTTCCCAATCGTTACTCCATTCTTCGCCCGCTGCGCTGCATTTATCCCTGCTCGCTGCCCAAACACCACGATGTCCAACTGCGAATTGCCCATCAAGCGATTCCGCCCGTGTACCCCGCCGGAAGCCTCGCCGGCCACATATAACCCAGGAATCCGGGTCTCACAGCGCTCATTAATCTCCAACCCTCCATTCTGGTAATGTAGGGTTGGATAGACCAACATCGGGTAGCGTCTGATATTTACATCAAAACGCTTATACTGGCGGAGCATCGCCGGAAAACTTTTTTCTATGGTCCCTTCTCCGTTGATCTCTTCAATGAGGGGCGTGTCCAGCCATATCCCTACTTACCCTGTTTGGGTTCTCATGCCTTTTTTACATTCCCGGCACTCACGGATAAATGATGCCGCTT
>CAZEJA010000516.1:0-1633 GCA_964512215.1 uncultured Planctomycetaceae bacterium | reverse complement strand
TTTTCGGGATCGGCATCATCATCTTCACCGTATTCTGCACGATCAGCATAAAGGGCATAGGGGACGCTCATCAGTTCCATGGTTCCCATGTCCGTATAATTGGTACCTCCTTCAGGGTCAACTTTAATTTGGGTAAAATAATTGCCGCCTGCCCAATCTATATCAGCAAAAGTTCCTGACAAAGGATCGCCTTCTCCAATTGCCAGTACAAACAAACCGTACAGATCAGTTGTACAAGTATGTTTTTCTTCATAAACTAAAGTGCCTGGCAATGGCCCCTGTTTAATTGATATTTTTACTCCAATGTCTTGATCAGGATAAGGATTGCCTGACCCATCACGTGCTACGGCTTGAAAATCGATCTTTTCAGGAGCCTGGGCTTGTATTATCATCGTTAAACACAAACCAAATACTAATAATAAATAACTTTTGTTTTTCATAGTTGTAATTTTTTATTGTTTGATTAATTTGATTGAATACCGTTCCGGAGAATTCTTTCCAGGATAAAAGAACAAAGTCAGGTTATAAATTCCTGGTGAAAGTTCGGAGAATTCCACTCTTTCATTGAAAAAATAACCATTATAAGGAATACACTGTTTATTGATAATCTGTTTTCCTGTATTATCATATAAATAGTATGACAGCTCTCCGCGATGTTCAAATTCCAAATTAATGTGAAAAGCATCATAGAAAGGATTAGGAAATACCCTTAAAAAAACAGGATTTTTAGCTTCAGGTATTTTAGATCCAATATCTAATGTATCTTTTTGTTGAAATCCCACATTAAGGGTTAGGGAGTTTTGGGTAAATGTACCCACCAATCCTGACTGGCCAATTGTCCAGGATAGTTTCAGATTACTACTGGTTTCTGTTCCACCTCCTGTTGCAAACACATAACGCCCAAGTTCCTGTGCCTGTAGCGAAAAAGTGAGCAGTACTGTGGCCAACAGTAGTTGTTGTTTTAACTTTTTCATATTTTTAATTTTAAGTAATAAAATTTAATTAATTGAAAGCAAAACTATATTCAACCGTCAGGAATACCTTTACCGTAGGTTTCAAATGCTTGACCGGAGGTTACATTTTGGAGACACAAGAAACAAGAAACAAGAAACAAGAGTCTAGAGTCAAGAGTCAAGCATGAAGAGCAATGAGTAAATTGGTTATATTTTACGGAATTACAATTTTTCTAATTTCCAGATAAGGATAAATAAAGAATTGGAATTTGGCTTTTATTTATTGGAATTTTTATTAATATATTCAGTAGGGGGCATCCCAAATGTTTGGTGAAACTTCTGGTAAAGGAAGAAGGCCTATTAAATCCCACATCGTACGCAACTTCAGAAATATTGGCATCTTGCTGAATTAAAAGTTTAGCTGCATGATTAACGCGGAGTATCCGAATAAATTCACTTGCCGTCTGATCGATGAGTGCCCTTAACTTCCGATGCAGTTGTACACGGCTCATAGCCATCTCTTTTGCAAAATCTTCTACAGTAAAATCAGGTTCAATCATATATTTTTGAACTGTTTTTTGTGCTTTGTCAAGAAACCGTTTATCTCTGGAAAGTAATTTGTCTTCAGTTAATGTGCTTTCAATATTTAATTCTTTTCTGTATCGTTCCTTAAGTTTATT
>CAZEJA010000515.1:0-1637 GCA_964512215.1 uncultured Planctomycetaceae bacterium | reverse complement strand
GCTTGCGAAAGCAAGCGACGTGACAAGAGCGATTGACAGCAGCAACGCATTGTTAGGTGCATCATCACTACTGTCCGGTTAAGATAATTTTTGCATCAAATATACCTAAGATTACAGGTGGCTAGGCGAAAAATCATGTTTTTCGATTTGAAATTGACCTACGATATTGACCAGATATCTTCCCTCAATCCCAGGGCAGGAGTGGTCAATGCACGAAGGGCGACTAATATTCTCCCAAATAATGGACTTCATGCCCAGGCATGATTTTCATCAATGCGTGAAGAGATACGGTGGTAATCGTCGAATCCGGTCCTTCTCTTGTTACGACCAATTCCTTGCAATGGCCTTTGCTCAACTAACACATCGTGAAAGCCTCGTGATATCGAAATCTGTTTGCGATCCGTAGAACGCAAAACATATCATGCAGGATTTCGCACAAAAGTTTCAAGGAGTACATTGGCAGATGCAAATGAAAACAGGGATTGGAGAATATGGGCAGACCTCGGTGCAAAGCTTATAGCGATTGCGCGGGATCTATATTCAGATGACAGCTTTGGATTAGAACTCAACGAATCTGTGTATGCTCTTGATTCATCAACCATCGATTTGTGTTTATCAGTCTTCCCATGGGCCCGATTTCGGAGAAATAAAGGAGCAATTAAGCTACATACCCTCCTAGATCTACGTGGTAGCATTCCATCTCTCATCGTTGTTACTCATGGAAAGGTGCATGATGTTAACATCTTAGATGACCTTCCGCTCGACCCTGGAGCCATATATCTTATGGACCGAGCATATTTGGATTTTTCAAGGCTTCACAAAATACATTTGGCTCCAGCCTTTTTTATAACTCGAACGAAAAGCAATACAAGACTGACTCGGATCTACTCGAGTCCTGTAGATAAATCAACGGGGGTTCAATGTGACCAGATTGTAGTCCTCACGAATGTCTCATCAAAAAAGGATTATCCCGAACGTCTTCGCCGAGTTCGTTATTACAGTGAAAAAGATGACTCACGCTTAGTGTTTCTAACAAACAATTTCTCTCTATCTTCATATACAATTACAAAGCTCTATAAGTGTCGTTGGCATGTCGAATTGTTTTTCAAATGGATAAAGCAACATCTTCGAATTAAGAAATTCTTTGGAACATCAGAGAACGCTGTGAAGAGCCAAATCTGGATCGCAATCTCTGTATATGTCCTGGTTGCCATAATAAAAAAGCGCTTAAACCTTAACAGATCCCTCTACACAATTTTACGAATTTTAAGCGTTGCTCTGTTCGAGAATGCAGCATCATTACAGGTACTTACAGAATTCCATAACAGAACCGATGATGATGCACACCTCAAGCAGTTGAATTTATTCGGTTCTTAACCGGACAGCAGTGAATATTTATTTTGAAGTAGCGCTGCCACTTTGCCGCCCAACAAAGCGATGGTGCCGACGAACCCAAACCTGTCACGCCCCTTGCTGGCGCAAGGCCCGCGCCAGGTCCGGCCCGCGGCACATCGCCAGATGTTCGGCAGCAGATCCGCTGGGTGTTTCGAGGAAGATGGATTTAATTTGATGATTTCAAAGAGTTACATATCACCGAGAGAAGGCTAGGCGTGGCAGGTTCAACAGCGAACTTGCGC
>CAZEJA010000514.1:0-1646 GCA_964512215.1 uncultured Planctomycetaceae bacterium | reverse complement strand
AGTGCGGATTTGTGTTCGGCGTAGGCTGCGTGACGGCGAGACGCTACCGTCGAACGGAAGTTCTTCTTCGTCCACGCTGTGACGTCCTTCGCTGACGTGCGAAGGAAGGCCGCCGTCACACCCTCCGGCGTTGTCGGTTTCAGCAATGCCGGTAAGCACGCTAGCAAACTTGTGAACCCGCTCTTCGAATGCTGACGCTCAAGTTGCTTGTACAACCCAAACGTCGATTCGAGAATCTCCGTACTCATCGGCAAACGCTCGCCCTCGCCAAGAGGCTCCTCCGACTCCGCCACGAAGTCGATCAATCGCTGGGCCAGTTCCTTGCTCGTCGCGTGCTCGAGTTCATCATCGATCACCGCCCGCAGTTCGCCCGAGGCACCTTTGAAAAGACCTTGCTCATTGATGAATGTCACCGACGACGAAACGACGTCCTGACACTCTTGCCAAACCGCAATCTCACCCGCATACTCCTCGACCCAACCAAGCTTCTCCTGCATCCGCTCTTCGCTAATCCCCTCGCGAGCTTTCGCCTCAGGATTCCTTAACAGCCACAAAATCATGGTCAGCCATGCGAGCGTACGCGACAGATTCATGAAGCGAGCTTTCTGCTTGGGACTTGGCGGAGTCAGGTGGGCCAGTTCGGTTTGCTGGATCGACGAACGCGTGGAACCAATCTTTCCGCCCACCTCTTTGAACCGTTCGTCGTTGCCAATGAGCGACTTCACGACATTGGCTGCGTAGTGCTTGAAGTCACGTAGCACAATCGTGTCCTCTCGCTGGTTTTTCAGGTATTTTGCACCCTCGCGCAGCTCCACCGCACCATCGACCAGCACCGCACGAGGCGCTCCGTGGCGATCGGCAAGTGCTTCGTATTCCTTCTCCATGTCGGCCGTTTTCCAGGTGTCGCCAGGCTTGACTTCCAGCACGCGAACGTCTTCATGCGTGAGTGCCTTTCCCGGCTCAGGCATCGCCGCGGCATCCACGCCCAGTGCCAGCATCACCTTCTCGGTTCCTATCTGATTCGAGTGGTCGACCATGATGACGAGGGACTCACTTGAATCGAGCGGCTGTTTCATCTCATCGATCCCCAAGCGTTGAAGCCAGTTGCGAATGGACGTCCGGCTTGGTATGGCTCGGTCGATGCCCAACCACTCGAAGAACACTTGAAGCGTTCGGACGGCCCCTCGAAAACCAACCGATTTGGCCAGATTGACCGCGAGCGAAATCATGCGCGCTCCATAGCCATGGGTGCCGATGGGCGGATCTTCCGGGAGGTTGACGGATTGTTTGGCTTCATCACGCTGTTTCTCTGCTTCGACCGCTCGCTGCGTGAGCGTATCGATTTCTTCTTGTTTCCGTTGGAGTTGCTGTTGTTGCTGTTCTACTTGGGACTGGAGTTCCTCGACCTGTTGGCTGAGCTGGCTTACTTTTGCTAGCTGCGTTTCACGACTTCTGAACAGAAACGCGGCGACTACGTGAAGAGGCGACTTGAATTCTTTGACCTTTTCGTACCATGATATACCCACTGTTGCGCTCCTTCGCTCTTGGGTTGGTTTGACGCACCAAGAAATACGAAGTTGCGCAACAGTCTTTCAATACCGATTCCTCCCAAACTTCTCATTTTCCGGCTTTTTGACCAGGCCAGG
>CAZEJA010000513.1:0-1666 GCA_964512215.1 uncultured Planctomycetaceae bacterium | reverse complement strand
CATAATCAATAAGCTTGTCGGTAAAAGGATCGTAGAACATGCCGTTAATCGTAAAGTCGCGGTGTAGCGCATCCTCCCACAGCTTATCACCATCAACGGTAGTATTTCGAAGTTGGGCAACTTCATATTTCACCCCCTTCATTATAACGATAACAATACCAAACTGCACCCCTACCGGAACTGTTCGTTTGAAGAGTTTCAGGACCTGTTGCGGGGAAGCATCAGTAACAATATCATAATCTTCGGGTTCCTTGCCCATAATCATATCCCGGACACACCCTCCGGCAAAGAGCGCAGTGAACCCATTCTTAAAGAGTGTTTGAAGGATCTTTATCGCATTCGACCTCATCATACCCGAACAATCACGACCGTAATATCGTCACCCAGCCCTTGATCTTCCGAAAAATCTTTAACGCTCTCGACAATCTTATCTCGAAGTTCTTGAGGTGAGCAAGAACCGTATTTCAGAATAATATTGACAAGACGTTCCAAACCAAATTGCTCTCGCAACCGATTGAGGGCTTCATTAATACCATCAGTGTACAACACCAGGATATCTCCTTCTTCCAATTGGATTTCAGATTCTTGAAAGGTAAGGGGATCAGAGGACTCGAGGATTCCGAGTGGAAAGGATGTTTTGAATACTGATGAACAGGAGGAAGTCGAAGGACGGTAGAGATATGGCAGGGTGTGTCCGGCATTTGTAAAAAGCAATTTACGCGTTTTGGTATTATATAACCCATAAAAGACAGTGACAAATATTCCGTGCTGCACAGCTTCTGCGATTAACTGATTGGCAAGCCACAAGACATTTGATGGATTCGGATTTGAAATAGCCTGGGATTTGATGGTACTTCGAGAACTCGCCATAAAAATTGCAGCGGGGATACCTTTGCCGCAGACATCTCCGATGAAAAATCCAAATACGTCGTCGCTGACTTGAAAATAATCGTAAAAATCGCCTCCGACATCCTTTGCCGGTTCGTTGACAGCTTCGAAATGAATTGCGGGATGGCCTTTAAAAGGGCCAGGAAGGATTCCTTGTTGGATTTGATGAGCAATGAGCAATTCACTGCGGATGCGTTCTTCCTGGAGAAGGCGCTGCGCGTATTTGGCGTTTTGTAGAGCTAAAGCGGCACCACTGCTGAGGGATTGTAGGAGATTGACATCATCTTGAGAAAATGTCTTTCCGCCTTTTTTATTAATCACCTGGATGACGCCAAGTATTTCATCTTTACTGATCAACGGCATAGAGATCATGGATCTGGTCACAAATCCGCTTTGTTCATCGACATCGGGATAATGATGCAGGCTTTTCTTGACATCCGTTGTGACATCAACCTGACGGGTCTTCGCAACATGTCCCACAATCCCTGTCCCAAAAGGAACTTGAATCCCCGTAATATCTTTTGGTCCCTGGCAGATCCTACAGACAAGCATATTCGTAGTATCATCAACAAGAAAAATCAAACCCGCCTCTGCCTGGATCACGTTCAAGATATTGTAAAACACCGTGTTCAGCGTTTCCTTCAGGTCAATCGAAGAGGCAAAGAGCATGTTCATATCATAGAGAATGGAGAGTTCTTTCAGCCATTTTTCCCGTTCAATCGCCATGATACGTTGCGCGATAGTGATCTCATATTGGGTTCGCAGACGATCTAAAATC
>CAZEJA010000512.1:0-1683 GCA_964512215.1 uncultured Planctomycetaceae bacterium | reverse complement strand
AAGACACGGGGTTGTTTATAGCTACCCAGTAACTATCATAAGAATTAATTGTCTTATCTGGTCTATTACTTATTGATATTGCCATAAACACTTTTTATTTTAAGTCCTAATGCATCCGCTTGATTTGCTGCTAATTCTGTTAATAGCAAAGGTAACTCATTATTTACACTTCCCGCTACTATATTTGTTTGGGCTGATTTGTTTCTAAACTTATAAGTCCCTTCTCTTGCAATCTTTCTTGTTATTACAAACGCTAAACCTTTTCTTTCGCTTTCTGTTTGCCAATCAAGGCCGTACTTACGATACTGTAACCAATTATAAATACTTTCCTTAAGCCCTCCATTGTTTGCACTATTGGGCGGCCTGCCTTTGTCAATAGCCACAGTATACTCAGTGCCAAATTGGGTAAATTTATTCTCTGACACAATGTAGCTAGAAACGCTTTTAATAAATTCCTCAAAGTTACCACTTGCTTTTGCTTCTTTGTAATCAGGGTTATTCAGAATACCCTTTATAAACCGATCTCTAAATTCAAGAAATATCTGTGTGTTTGTCTTCATACCAGTATTCTATCCCTTTAAGCTCATTAATACGGGCTATCCATTCCGCCTCATTATCAAACTCTTCGATAAAAGGCTGCCCTGTTGAAAACTCACACCCTGCACATACCCTTGAATAATGAACAACATCGTTATTATTATGGGCGATATAATACCGCTCAACTCCTGTATTATTAATCATCAATACATTATTTAAATTGTTTTCTGTGTTCATCGCTTTATGTTTTGTTAATGTTATCATTAAGAACCTCCACCATCGGTAATAGTCCAAAGATACGTATTTGTAAGAGTGTTCCTTGCCGCCTCTGCTGCTCCCCCCGAAGTGTAGACAGAATTGCCGCCATCAAAAGGAACATTGTTTTGCACTGTTAATGCGGCCCATCCAATTAATAGTGAATCATAGTTAGCTGTAGATAAGGTAACACCAAAGAACATGCCCGTCATATCGGTTACGTTAGAAATATCCCAGTTGCTAAAATCCTGATCTATTAATGTTGTTAAATTAAACATGCCTGCCATATCGGTCACGTTAGAAACATTCCATCCACTTATGTCTTGATTAAACGCAGATGCAACCCTAAACATATTAGACATATCCAAAGCGTTAGAAGTATCCCAATTATTAAGAGGCTGATTGAAAGTTGAAGCTCTATCAAATACCCTATCCATATTAGTTACACTACTTACATTCCAACTATTAAGAGGCTTATTAAACGCACTAGCTTGTTGAAATAATCTTTCTATGTGTGTAATCGTGCCAACATCCCATGAATCAATATTACCATTAAAGATAGTGCATTTCTCAAACATGCTACTCATGTTAGTAACTCCTGATAGATTAGGCGTATCTATTGCCGAGTATTCCAAGTTATTACACCCTCTAAAAGAAGCCTCCATACTTTGCCATGCAATATCGCCCCATTGTTCAATGTTAATAATGCTTGATCTGTCTCCACCATTATTAAAATATATGCGAGGAAAGTCGCCTTTAATACTCACTGAGTAATCTCCTGCTATAGCATAGGTGTGTGTTGCATCTCCTGTTATTCCTGTCTCTACTGTTGACCCATCTCCCCAATCAACTTCATAATCATATCCTGCTCCCGTAGTAGGCACCGTAATA
>CAZEJA010000511.1:0-1721 GCA_964512215.1 uncultured Planctomycetaceae bacterium | reverse complement strand
TCATGGTCAACTGCAACCCCGAGACGGTCTCGACGGACTACGACACGTCGAACAAGCTCTACTTCGAGCCGCTTACCGTCGAGGACGTGCTGAGCATCTGGGAGAAGGAGAAGCCCGAAGGCGCGGTCGTGCAGTTCGGCGGGCAGACGCCGCTGAACATCGCGGCCGAGTTGGAGGCGGCCGGCGTGAAGATCCTCGGCACGCAGCCGGAGGTCATCGACCTGGCCGAGGACCGCGACCGCTTCCGCCAGATGATGGAGAAGCTGGAGATCCCGATGGCGGAATCCGGCATGGCCAGCACGATGGACGAGGCCCTCGAGATCGCCGGGCGGATCGGGTATCCGCTGATGGTCCGCCCGTCGTACGTCCTGGGCGGGCGCGGCATGGAGGTGGTCCACGACGAGGACATGCTCCGCGAGTACGTCGCCGCCGCGGTGGACGTCACGCCGGACCGCCCGATCCTGATCGACCGGTTCCTCGAGAACGCCATCGAAGCCGAGGCCGACGCGATCGCGGACGGCACGGACGCGTTCGTGCCCGCGGTCATGGAGCACATCGAGCTGGCGGGCGTGCACTCGGGCGACTCGGCCTGCGTGATTCCGCCCACGACGATTCCGCAGAAGCACCTCGACACGATCTACGAGTACACGAAGAAGATCGCCCGGGAGCTCGGCGTCGTCGGGCTGATGAACATGCAGTACGCGATCTGTGACGACGTCGTCTACGTGCTCGAGGCCAACCCGCGGGCGTCCCGCACGGTGCCGCTGGTCTCGAAGGTCTGTAACATCTCGATGGCCCGCATCGCCACGCAGGTGATGCTGGGCGCGAAGCTCGCGGACATGGACCTCAAGCCCAAGACCATTCCGCACTACGGCGTGAAGGAAGCGGTCTTCCCCTTCCCGATGTTCCCCGAGGTCGACCCGATTCTGGGCCCCGAAATGCGCTCGACGGGCGAGGTGCTGGGCATGTCCGACTCGTTCGGGATGGCGTTCTACAAGTCGCAGGAAGCCGCCAAGCAGATGCTGCCCGCCGAGGGCACGGTGCTGATCACCGTCTCATCGCGCGAGCGACCGGCCGTGCTGGATGTGGCCAAACGATTCCATGAGCTTGGCTTCACGATCCGGGCAACCGAGGGCACACACGACTTCCTGATGGAGCACGACATCCCGTCGGAGTTCATTCACAAGATTCAGGAAGGCCGCCCGCATATCGTGGACGCCATCACGAACGGCGAGATCCAGTTGATCGTCAACACGCCGATCGGCCGGAAGAGCAAGTGGGACGACTCGTACATCCGCAAGTCGGCCGTCAAGTACCGGGTCCCGTACATCACCACGCTCGCCGCTGCCGTGGCGGCTGCCAAGGGCATCGCCGCTGTCCAGGAAGGGCGTGCCCCCATCAAGAGTCTCCAGGAGTACCACCAGGACATCGGGTAGGTTCGTCCCAATCGAAGCACAGGCATCCACGCGGCGTCTCGACCTGTCGGGGCGCCGCGTTGCTTGCGCCGTGGATTCTCGTGGGTGCCGTGGCTTGACGCGCAGCGTCAACCACGACGGGACAATCTCTGGGGAGATAGCATCGTGGTTGCGGCTCCGCCGCAAGCCACGGCACCCGAACTGAAGCCCTCAGTCCTTGGTCCCTGTCCTCTACGTTATCGACTTCTGCCCGTGGGCCTTGCGGATCGCCTGGGCGGCGGCGAGCAGGTGGCGGTCGGACTTAAG
>CAZEJA010000510.1:0-1736 GCA_964512215.1 uncultured Planctomycetaceae bacterium | reverse complement strand
GTCCGCGGCCGAGCGCCTGGTAGAACCGCGCTGCCCCTTGGGACTGATAGAAGATATTCCGCTGCATCCTCGCGCCCTTGGGGGCCATCTCTCGCTTGCCGCTGACGGCGATGTGTCCGCGCGGCGCCTTGCTCACGTACGATGTCGTCACGCCCAGCACGTCGACGATGATGTTGTTCGTGCAGTCGTTGTCGTACTTGACGATGAACCCCGCGTTGGCGGACTTGTAGACGATATTCTCCGTCATCGTCGTGCCCGTCTGACATCCGTCGGTACGGATGGCGGCCGCCGTGTGGGCCCCAAGGATGTGGTGAACGTAGTTGCGGCGGATGACGTTGCCGACACCCGCGCCGGAGATGTAGATGGCGTTCCCGTCGCCCAGGCGCTCCATGCAGTGGTGAATCTCGTTGTACTCGACGACGTTCCTGTTGGCGTGCAGATAGGGCAGCGTCTTCGGGTAGCGGCAGGCGTGATCGACTTCCTGCCAGCGGATCGTGCGCTGGCTGTCGCGCTTGGTGCTGTGCGTCAGCATGCGGGCGCCGCTGATGACCAGCCCGTTGTAGGGCGTGTGGTGGATGAGGTTGTTCGCGATGCGGTTGTGCCCGGACTGCGTGATGAAGATCCCCGCGCCGTGCCAATACATCCGCCCGGTGTGGTGGACGTGATTCCCGATCACTTCGTTGTGTCCGTTGACGTCTTTCTTGCCCGGGCCGTACCCGCTCAGCAGGATGCCCGTGCCGCCGATCTGGGCGAGCGTATTGCCCGCGACCCGGATGTTGCGACAGTGCAGGTCGAGGCGGAGCCCGGTCCCCGACGTGTTGACGAAGGCGCAGTCCTCGACGGCACAGCCCTCCGCGCCGCGGAACCGCATCAGAGCGTTGGCGCGGTCGTACATCTCCCAGTCGTGCTGCAGTCCCAGTCCGTCGTGGTCGGCATCCCAGAGGTCGCGTCGGCCGTGGGTGAAGGTCAGGCCGCGGAAGACGAGGTTGCGGACGGGCGTGTCGGTCGGACCGTCGTGGTCGATTTTGCCCTCGACCCGGATGTACTCGGGCAGCGTCGGGGCGACGATGGCGCTGGACGGCTTGCCGCCTTTCGGCAGGAGGTAGACCTTGCGGGCCTTGGAGTCGACGATCCACTCGCCGGGCTTGTCGAGGGCTTCGGGAACGTTCTCGATCCAGGCGGTGAGAGGCCAATGGCCGCCCTGCTTCTGCGCGCCCAGGCCGTACGTGCCCGGGAATGCCGTGCGAGCGACCCTTTGCTGCTCGTCCACCGACGCCAGCGGCAGAATGTTCATCGTCCACGGGGCCGTGGGGATGATCAGCAGTTCCACGTCTTGCAGGTTCGGCCATCTTCGGACCGTTCCGGGCGGGAAGTGGAGCGTGGAGCGGTCGGCATCCTGGTCGCCGTGCCAGCTCTTGAATCTGCGTGTCGGGGCGAAGCCCTCCGAGCGGGCGCGGGGCAGGAGCTTCTGTCCCTCGTAGAGCGTGAAGAAGCGGCCGACGCCCTCGGGCAGGTCGGCGACCCAGACCTTGCCTCGCACGGACGCGGGCAGACCAGGCAGGTCGACGGTGAGCTTCGTCCAGTGGCGGATCCGCACGGCGGCGTCGAAGACCGGTCGCTCGCCGTCAGCGGCGCGGTAGGTGATCGTATGGTCGGGCCCGGGCGAATCGGCGAGGGTGAAGACAACCGTCTCGGTCAGCGGGTACTTCCCGCCGCGGAGGATGACCGTTACGTCC
>CAZEJA010000509.1:0-1757 GCA_964512215.1 uncultured Planctomycetaceae bacterium | reverse complement strand
GTCGAGTGGGGCGTCCGCGTCGTCGGACCGGGCGAGGGCCACCTCGCGTGCGGAACGACGGGGCTCGGGCGGATGGCGGAACCCGAAGAGATCCTCGCCGCCGCGATCGAGATCCTCAACGAGGCGGGCGACTAGCCCGGGAAGGGAGTTCCTGACTTGCCCACGGATTGGCATCCGTGGGCTTTCTTCTTGCGCCGAGCGGAGTATGATGTCCGACGTTCGCCCATTCGTTCGCATGGAGGCGCAATCATGATGAATCGCAGGCTCCTTGTCTTTGCTCTGTTTCTCCTTCTCCCGGGCGCTCGAGCATCGGCGGCGACGCTTTACGTGGCGCCGAACGGCGATGACCGCTGGTCCGGTCGCGCCCGGACGCCCAATGCCGATCGGACGGACGGTCCGCTGGCGTCGCTCAAGGGCGCACGCGCCGCCGTCCGCCGCCTCAAGGCGGTCCAGAGGGCGCCCGTGCCCGTTCACGTCGTCTTTGCGGGCGGAACCTACACGTTGGATGCGGAAGTCCGCTTCACGCCGGAAGACAGCGGAACGGCGGCAGCGCCGGTCACCTACGAGGCGGCCAAGGGCGAGCGCCCGGTCTTCACCGGCGGGCGGGCGATCACGGGCTTCCGTGCGGACAGCAGCGGTGTGTGGAAGGCGAAGGTCCCGGGCGTCGCGGAAGGGAAGTGGACTTTCGGGCAACTCTTCGTCAACGGTCGACGGGCCGTGCGGGCGCGAACGCCCAACAAGTTCTACCACTACATGGCCCGCGGCGTGGGCTACGGCATCGATCCGCTCACGAACAAGCCGGCGAGACTGACGAACCGCGCCTTCGTCGCTCGCCCGGCCGACATCCAGCCGCTGCTCAAGCTCCCGCCGAAGCAGCTTCGCGATGTCGTTCTCGTGGCGTACCACTCCTGGGCCGTCTCGCTGCTTCGCCCGGCGTCGGTCGATCGGAAGACGAACGTCGTCATCACGACCGGGCCTGCACGGTGGCCCTTCCTGCGCTGGGGGCCAAGTCAGCGCTACCACCTGGAGAACTTCCGGGAAGCCCTCGACGCGCCCGGCGAGTGGTTCCTCGACCGCGAGGGCTGGCTGCACTACCTGCCCCGCGAGGGCGAGGACATGACCACCGCCCGCGTCGTCGCACCGGTCCTCTCGACGTTCGTGTCCTTCGCGGGCGAGCCGAAGCTCGATCGCTGGGTCGAGCACGTCACCTTCCGCGCCCTGTCGTTCCAGCACGGGCGATACGTCGTTCCCCCCGAGGGCATCAGCGACGCCCAGGCGGCGGTCACAATTCCGGGCGTGATCATGGCCGACGGCGCCCGCCACGTCGCGCTGGAAGACTGCGAAGTCGCCCACGTGGGCACGTATGCGGTCTGGTTCCGTCGCAGCAATCGCCACTGTCGCGTGGAGCGGTGTTTCATTCACGATCTCGGCGCCGGCGGTGTGCGGATGGGCGAGGGCTGGGACAACGACAACCCCGCGCCGGGCGACGTGACCAGCCACACCGTCGTCGACAACAACATCATTCGCGACGGCGGGCATCTGTTCCGCGGCACGCACGGCGTGTGGATCGGGCACAGCAGCGACAACCGCGTCACCCACAACGACATCGCCGACTTCCGCTACACGGGCATCTCCGTCGGCTGGCGGTGGCTCTACAACCGCCCCAGCGTCGCCAAGCGGAACACGATCGACTTCAACCACATCCATCACATCGGCTGGGGCGTGATGAGCGACATGGGCGGCGTCTACACGCTCGG
>CAZEJA010000508.1:0-1761 GCA_964512215.1 uncultured Planctomycetaceae bacterium | reverse complement strand
CGGAGCGCGGATGAGCACGGAGTTCGTCCCGGGCTCGGCCTGGAGGAAGATCTCGCTCTGTTCGTAGCTGCTCGTGCGGGGCAGCATGCCGCGCAGCGTCGCGACAAGCTGCGTCGCGTCGGCGGAGTCGAGACGGATGATGCGGACCGGATTGATCTCCTCGGTCTCTTCGACGTCGAGGGACTTGACGATGCCCGCGATGGTCTCCTGCTCGTCGGAGCCCGCCGAGACCAGCAGGCTGTTGCCTCGCTTCGACGCCGTGATGATGACCGGCACGGCGCCCCGGCGGTAGCGGTACAGCAGGCCGAGCGTGCGGGCGAGTTCCGTCGCGTCGGCGTGCTTCAGCGGGATCATCTTCAGGGACGCCACGTGCGGCGAGCCCTCTTCGAACCCCGCCTGCAGGTCCTTGAGGAGCTTCTCGATGATCGGCCACTCCTGCGGCGAGGCGGAGATGATGAGGCTGTTGGTGGTCGCCTCGGCCTCGACGCGGAAGCTGCTGGCCGACCGGCTGGAACTGCTGCTGCCGTAGCGACTGTAGCTGCTGCTGTAGCGACTGCTGCTGGTGGTCTGCGAGAACAGGCGCATCAGCGACTGCGCCATGGTCACGGCGTTGCCCGAAGTCAGGCGGATGACGCGGATCTCGCGGACCTCTTTGTCCAGCTTCTTGTCCAGTTGGGTGATGAGCACCTCGGCGGCCTTGATGTCGCCGGCCGGGCCCGAGACGATCAGGCTGTTGGTGCGCGTGTCGGGGCTGATCAGCAGCGGCGTGGTGACGCGCCCGCGCGAGTCGATCTTCCGGACGGCGCTGGTGACGACCGACGCCAGTTGCGACGCGTCGGCGACTTCCAGCGGAATCACCTTCACGCCCCCGACGTCGACGCTGGCCTTGTCGAGTTCCCGCACGAGACCCTCGATCTTGGCCATGTCCTCCACGTCGGCCGACACGATCAGGCGGTTCGTGCCCGGGTCGGCGACGACGCGGGCCGGCTGCTTGCCGCCGGTCGTCGACGACGTGCGGTACCGACTGTAGTAGCTGGACGAGCTGGACTGCGAGATCGTGCTGGGCAGCAACTGCTTGATCGTATCGGCCAGGTCCGCCGCCCGGGCGTTCTTCAACTCGAAGACCTTCACGCCGCCCGTGACGGGGCTCTCGGTCTTGTCGATGTCGAGGGTGGCGATCATCTCCTGCGCCATCGCCAGCTTGTCGGTCGTGCCGAGCAGCAGCAGCGTGTTGGTCCGCTCGTCGGAGGTGACGATCACCGAGGAGGAGCTCACCGAGGTATCGGGCACGTACTTGCGGAGATTGCGATCGTAGACCATTTTCCGCGCCGTCGAACCCGAGCCCAGCAGGCTCTTGACGACCGTGGACATCTCCCGGGCCGACGCGTGTTTCAGCGGGATCGCCCGCAGCGTCCGTTCGACGACCGTCTCGCTGTCCAGCGCGTCGAGCATGACCCGCAGGCGCTTGATGTTGTCGAGGCGGTCGGTGACGATCAGCCCCTTGCCCTTGCCCAGCGGCGTAATCGACCCGAAGCTGGACACCATCCGCACGATCGCCTTGGCGGCGTCGGAAGCGTCGAGGTACTTGAGCGGCAGGACCATGGTGACGATCTGGTCCGGCCGAACGTCCTTGACGGTGGTCGGGTCCTGCCCGCGCAGGAACGGGGCCTTCTGGATCGCCTGGTCCATGGGCACGAGCTGGAAGTATCGGCCGGTCTCGGTCAGGCGGAAGCCCTTCATCGCCAGCATCGTGTTGAGCAT
>CAZEJA010000507.1:0-1761 GCA_964512215.1 uncultured Planctomycetaceae bacterium | reverse complement strand
GTGATAATCCGGCTAGTTTTACTATGCTAAAAAGCGGTAGAACATAGTATAATTGATTAAAATTCTAGGGGTTAGTAATGGCAGATTACTTCATATCAAACGCAAACTCAAACGGCTATGTCATTGGCAATAACGGCAATGATGGCCTATCTAAAGCCACTCCATTCTTATCCTTGGATGCCCTAAACGGCCTTGAGGGTACAGCCACTATCAACGGTGTTATTGATGCTGACTTCTCTGTGAATATCCAGCCCAGCGGTGATATGGAGCTAATTCCAGAGGTTCCCGATGTATCGGGCATCACTTTTGGGGTAGGCGGCTCACAGAATAGAGCATGGTTATCGACTAACGGAGATACCACTGTCGGCGCTCTTGTGCTGAATGTGGGCGGCATTAATAACGAGATATTCTATACAGGGGCGGGTACAGGCCGTGCCGTCACTTTGAATAATCCCATTGTATCGGGTGTTATTCCAGGTAATGGGGTAGCCTATAACACAGGGGCTAGTCAGGCCAAGATAGTCGTTAATGGCTTGAGATTTAGCGCTGCCTCCCAAACGACTAATAATGACCGGGTTATATCTCATGTTAACGGGGGTGCAAATGCCTCCCTTACAATCAATGGGCTTAATCTGGATGGGCTTAGTACTTCAAATAACAACAACAGGGTTGTTCAGGCTACTGGTTTATCTGATAGCGGGTCTGCCTATGCAACAGGTATCACAGGAACGTGGGTGAATACCTCAACAACAGGTGCGCCAAGAATTGTCGAGTTTGATGATTGTCCTGGAGCAATTATCGAGGATTGCCCAGCCATTATGGACGCCCAGAGTGGCTCTATCCCCATTCCTTTTCATATTCGCGGAGCCTCGACCAATGCGATTATTCGCCGCATTTCTGGTCATATCATAGGAGATAACGGTATTCACTGCCTAATCGGTGAGGATGGTACGGCTAATGGTTCAGATAATGGCTTGATTGAGGATGTTATTCAGATGAACGTCTCTACCCCTGCGGCCACCACAATCCATGCAGCTATGATTGGCGGTAATACAGGAGGTAATGTTCGTCGGGTAGTGGCTCAGAATGTTCAGCATGGCGTTATATTCAAGAACCAGACAGGCGCTAAAGGTGACACTATCTTGGTAAGTGGATGTAAGCCTACAGGTAATGCGGTAAGGATTAAGGGCGGTAATAATAACGAGTTTAACAACTACCTATTGATTGCTGAGGCAGGTTCAGAGGCTGTATTAGAACGGGCTGACGATGATACTATCGTTGGTGGTACGGGTAACCGATTTATTAACGGTTCACTATATGCCAAGGCCGGAGCTAATTACTCAGGAAGTAATATGACTTCTCTGCTGGATACAATTTCGGCTGATTGGGAGAATTGTAACTATTACGATGAAAATGGCGCTTTAGGTAACTATTTTAATGGTGGTAGTTTTGCAGCATGGCAATCACTTGGGTATGTATCAGAGGCAACCAATGATGAGCCTTTGTTTCAAGATGCAGCCAATGGGGATTACAATCTCACTGCGTCATCACCGCTGATAGCGGCAGGTTTGGCAGGATCAGCCACAGGGCAAATTGACTTAAATGGCGTGGCTTATCTTGATCCTCCTAGTATTGGGCCTTATCAGTTCATCTCTGGCGGATCGCCCACCCTAACCACTCCTTATAGTATAGGTACTAACAATGGCCCATTATTTGCTATTAAGACCAGTGATACCTTGGCCACTATTGAGGCTGCTGGAT
>CAZEJA010000506.1:0-1766 GCA_964512215.1 uncultured Planctomycetaceae bacterium | reverse complement strand
GAGAGAACATGACGGCCACCACCGCCAGCAGCACCCAGCGGAACATCAGCCGGACGCCGGGCGGCATGCCCCCGGGCAGCCAGTGGTCGGCCAGCACCGCCCCCAGCAGCAGCAGGATCGCCACCGACAGGATCACCAGCCCCGAGCTGGCCAGCTCCACCACGCGAATCCGCCCCTTCGTCGCGCGCAGGGCGTACTCGATGAAGAGTTCGCTGCGGGGTTCGTTGGGCGTTGTGGCCATGGCGGCTCCGTATATATTGTACGCCCCGCCAGGCCGCTTGGGAAACGCGGCGTGAGGTTATCCCGGGCCGTGGCGCATGGGGCTGAACTGCATGTCGGCCGCTGCGGTCTCGGCATCCTGGCGGACGGCGATGCCCGCGGCGACGAGGGCGTCCCAGTGCTTGTCGTTGAAGACGCACCCGGGGTCGCCCGCGTGAAGCTGCCCGTAGTATGCATCGGCGCGGGCGCGGCAGCCGCCGCAGTAGTTCTTGAACGCGCAGACCTCGCAGTGGTGCAGGCGCCGGTCGCGGTCGTTGAGGATGTCCCAGAACACGCTGTCGCGGAAGATGTCCATGACGGGCTTGTCGCGGACGTTGCCCATCACGCGATGAGGCAGGTAGACGCAGGGCGTGACGTTGCCGTTCGGCTCGATGCAGATGTACGTCCGCCCCGCACCGCAGCCGCCGAGGTACTTCGCGACGACGCGGGCCTTCGCGCCGCTGCCGGACCCCGCGTGGGAGCAGGCGGCCCGTCCGCCCTCGACCGACGCGCCGGCCAGGCACACGCGCCCGAGCTGCGGCGCGGTGGAGATCACGCCCATCCCCCCCTCCTGCATCTTCTCGTTCAGCATCGCGAGCAGGTCTTCGCGCTGGCGCGGCGTGATGTCGCCCGCGACCATCTCCAGCCCGCGCCCGACGGGGATGAAGTTGAAGTGCGCGAAGCAGCCCGCACCGAGGTCCTCCGCGAACGCGATCATGTCGCGGACCTCCTCGTAGTTGCCCTCGTGCACGCACATCGCGATGCCGAGTCGCAGGCCCTCGGTGGCGACGACGGTCCTCGCGGCGGCGACCGACCGTTCCCACATTCCGGGCATGCCCCGGAAGGCGTCGTGACGCTCGGCATGGACGGAATCCAGCGAGATTTCGACGTAGCGCAGGCCCGCCTCGGCGAGTTCAGCCGCCTTCTTCGGCGTGATGGTCGTGCCGTTGGTCGCGAGCGTCGTGTGCATGCCGTACTGTTTCGCCCGGTGCAGAACGGGCAGCAGATCGCTGCTGATCGTCGGCTCGCCACCGGAAAACGCGAGCATCGGCATGTGGGCGGCGCCCATCTGGTCGACGAGGTCGAGCTTCTCGGCCCGCGTCAGCTCGTCGGCCAGCGTGGAGTGGTCGCTGTCCTGGTAGCAATGCTTGCAGGCGAGGTTGCACCGGTTGGTGAAGTTCCAGACCGCGAACAGCGGCGCGACGAACTTCTGGGGAATCGTCAGCCCGAACTCGCCGACCGACCGGGCGACGATCACCAGCCCGCGCACGGTGGGCCGGTGCTCGGCCAGGCGCTGCCGGAACGTCTCGACCGGCGTCTGCCCCCGCATGCGGTCGATGAAGCGGTGCAACAGCCAGTACTTGATGCGCTGCCGGCGAGGAGCGTCCGGATTGCGGTAGCTGGTGATGATGCGTTCGAGGGCGGTCGTCCCGTCGCGCCCGGGGCGGGAGACGCGGCGGAGCAGCCAGCGGAACGGCCGCCGCCCCAGCCAGTCCTCCAGCGGGTGG
>CAZEJA010000505.1:0-1770 GCA_964512215.1 uncultured Planctomycetaceae bacterium | reverse complement strand
CTCGATGCCGTCGCTGCGGAGACTCTCGGCTGTCGGGCCCGACTGATCGAGGACGACGACGGGCTCGAAGCGGGTCCGGTCCAGGCCACGCACCAGGTACCCCACCTGGCGCTGCGAGCCCCCGATGGGCCCGCCGCGCGCGAGGAGGAGAATACGTCGCACCGGATCGGATGTCCCTGCTCCCATACGCCCTCAATTCCCGTCTAGCCGCCCGGAAGACCCGATCCCCGGACGCGCCGGAGGCATTCTAATGTCCCGGAGAAACCCCGGCAAGGTGCAGGCCCCCCCAACCGAGAGAACTGGCGAGGATGCCGGGCGTCGGCTTGCCTCTCGGCGTCGCATCCCCGGGTCGAGGCTTCCCGTCCGAGTGCGCGTATGGCATAATAGAATGTTCACCATCGGTGATGCAGTCATCCGAAGCTTCCCCACGAACCAGGAGCGCGCATGAACCGACGGAGCTTTCTGAAGGCGGTCGGGGTGGGGGCGGTCGCGGCGGGCGGGCCGCTGAGCGGAAAGGGCGCAGCCATGAGCAAGCCCATTGACAGGGCTCCGGGCAGGCCCAACATCGTCTTCATTCTCGCCGACGATCTCGGGTACGGTGACGTGGCGTGCTACAACCCGGAGTCGAAGGTGCCCACGCCGAATCTCGACCGGCTCGCGAAGCAGGGCATGCTCTTCACGGACATGCACAGCCCGTCGACGGTCTGCACGCCGACGCGGTACAGCCTGCTGACCGGGCGGATGGCGTTCCGGACCGGGATGCGCGGCGTGTTTACCGGCGTGGGCGGCCCCTGCATGATTGAGAAGGAGCGACTCACGCTTCCGGGCATGCTGCGCGAGAAGGGCTACACCACCGCGATGTTCGGCAAGTGGCACGTCGGGCTGACGTTTCTCGACAAAGACGGCCAGGCGATCAATCAGGGCGGGTTGCCGGCCGTCAAGCGAGTGGATTTCAACCGGGCGATCTCCGACGCCCCGATCCACCGCGGGTTCGACCACTTCTACGGCACGGCCTGCTGCCCGACGACCGACTGGCTGTACGCGTACATCGACGGCGATCGGATTCCCGTCCCGCCGACGCAGGTCATCGACAAGACGCACCTCCCGAAGCACCCGTATTCCCGCGACTGTCGCGGGGGCATGATCGCGCCGGGATTCGACCTGGAGGAGGTCGACTTGGTCTTCCTCAAGAAGAGCCAGGAGTTCCTCGAACGCCACGTGAAGCAGAGCCCCGACAAGCCGTTCTTCCTGTTCCACTCCGCCCAGGGCGTTCACCTGCCGTCCTTCCCCGCCGACCGGTTCAAAGGCAAGACGAAGGCCGGTCCGCACGGGGACTTCATCTTCGAATTGGACTACGTCGTCGGCGAGTTGATGAAGACGCTCGACAAGCTGGGCATCGCGGACAACACGCTGGTGATGTTCGGCAGCGACAACGGGCCGGAAGTGACGTCGGTGATCCACATGCGGGCCACCCACAAGCACGACGGCGCCCGCCCGTGGCGGGGCATGAAGCGCGACCAGTGGGAGGGCGGGCACCGCACGCCGTTCATCGCCCGCTGGCCGGGCAAGGTCAAGGCCGGCAGCACGAGCGATGAGATTCTCAGCCTCACCGACGTGATGGCGACGTGCGCGGCCATCACGGGCGCTACGCTGCCGAACGAGGCGGCCGAGGACAGCTACGACTTCCTTCCCGTGCTGCTCGGCGAGCAGGGCGACAAGCCAGTCCGCCAGTACGTGATCCAGCAGACGATCAAACTGGCGATGTCGATC
>CAZEJA010000504.1:0-1783 GCA_964512215.1 uncultured Planctomycetaceae bacterium | reverse complement strand
ATGTACTCCGTCCAAGTGTCCGGGACCATGAACTCCTCGCGAAGATCAATACCGAAGTCGATCAGCCATTCGAGGTCGGCAGAGAAGAAGTGCCCTGCGAGCCTCCTTCCCTTACAAATCCTCTTAACCCATTTCGCGACAGTCTTTCGGCCGCACCCCGCGAAAGCCCAGGCACCGCCTGGGGCACGTAGCCTGATGCAGACCGCGGCCTTGTGCTTCCAGGAAATCTGTATAGTGCGCAGGTAGCTGCCCTTGTTCTGCGGGTGATCCCCGTGCCACTCGGCGTCGATCCCGAGCACGTTATCCTCGCAGTCCGCTCTGATCTCGTGGTACAGCTCTTTCACCTCGACGAGCGAAGTAATCGTCCTGTGATCAAGACCCTCCTCCTCCTTGTCCCACCGCATTCCCTTGATCATCTGCCCGAACCTGGCTACGCCGTTGACGTACACGTCCTCCTGCTCAGGGGCGTGCAGCACGGCGGCGGGATGCGTGATGGACATGACCAGTGCCTGCTTGTACTGGATCTTGCCCTCATCCTTGCGACTGATCGGGTACTCCCACTCGACAATGCGGCCCTGCATGTTACTGATCGAGGCTCGGAACTTGTCCTTTCTCTTGAACCCGCCCTCGTACTCCAACAGACCCGCGCTCGCATCAGCCCCCAAGCACAGAATGTACTTGGGCTGCACGATACGGATCTCCTGGTGCAGAAACGGTAGCCACTCCTTGATCATCGCCGCAGTCAATCTCGTGCCCCCGGAATCCGCCTCCGGATGCAGGGTCTTCATCAGGTTGGTAACGTACCAGCGAGAAATCCGAGGGAGTCCCAGCTCTCGACAGGTCTCCAGAAATAACTGCCCGGAGTTGCCGATCATGTTCCTTCCCTGATTGTTCTCTTCGTCACCAAGCATCTTGGCGATCACCATCACGTCCGCCTGACGAGGCCCGCGGCACTCTCCAAACGGATCTCCCCACACGTGGCCACTTACCACCGACAAGTCGTGACGCTTACCTTTGTGCTTAAACGGGACGGCTATGTCGCCAAACGAATAAAGGATCTTCCTGAATAGGGCTGGCAGCGTCTGACCCGCCTGCGTCAGGCGAGCGCTTCGGCTCTTCCCGACTATCTCGTGAGTTCCGCCAAGCGCCGCGGCGTACTCCAACAAGTCCGGGCCAGGTAGCGGCATCCCCGGAGCGTTCAAAGGAAACAGATTTCCGGCGGGTTGCCGGGACCTCGTCGGAGCTGGCTGGTCCCTACGTTTCGCCAACACCGCTTTCTTCTTCGGCTTCTTGTCAGCCTCTCCAATAACGTTAGTGGTGACCGGCTCTTTCGTCTTCGCGGCAAGCCCGGGGCCTCCTTTGCGAATCAGCTTTCTGCGTTCTTTTGTCATGTCGGTTTCCTAAAACTGACGGGGTAACCTACCTCGTCTGCTTTCTCGCGAATGTAGTCTCGCAACCACGCACGCTCGCTACTCCCCGGGTCCACTTCCGGGGGAAGATACACTTTCAGCACGCGGACAGCCGCTCCCTGATTCGCAAGCTGTCCATACAGTCTCTCAATGTGGTGAACCTTGTCCTTCTTATCCTTCTTGGGGTCCAGCAAGATGACGATCACCGCCTCCTCCGGCCGATGCCTATCCGACATCTCCTGCAACAACAATCGCCGAAGCGGGGCACTCATTGTCTTTCCAAATACACCCATCGACTGCATGCCCATGCTCCATACATCGGTCATGCCCTCCACGATAACCGCAGTGGGGTGTTGCACTGCTCTCCAAAAATT
>CAZEJA010000503.1:0-1784 GCA_964512215.1 uncultured Planctomycetaceae bacterium | reverse complement strand
CCGGCTTTTCTTGTTCGATAGCCTCTTTCGCCTGTTCAATCAGGTTTTTGTCTAAGACTGATTCCAGATTGTGCTGTTGCTTTTCGCAATGTCGAATGGCAATATGCTCAGGGACATCCGATTTGCGAAGAAGATTCGTTAAATCAATATGTTTGGCTTTCCAATGCTCGATAACAGGCCTGGTTTCCAACATGTCCACCTGTCCGACCATGGCTTCGAATTTTCGAAAGCCGAGTTTTGCCATAATCTCCCGACATTCTTCAGCCACAAAGGTAAAGAAATTGACCACATGTTCCGGTCTCCCGGTAAAATTCTTGCGCAATTCCGGATTTTGGGTGGCAATACCCACAGAGCAAGCATTCAAATGACATTTCCGTAACATGATACATCCGAGGGTAACCAATGCAATTGAGGCAAATCCAAATTCATCCGCGCCCAGCATCGCAGCAATAACAACATCCCGGCCTGTTTTTAACTGCCCATCCGTTTGCACCCGAATACGGCCGCGCAAATTATTCATGACAAGCACTTGCTGTGTTTCCGCAATGCCGAGTTCCATCGGTAATCCGGCATATTTGATAGATGATTGTGGGGAAGCGCCCGTTCCCCCTTCACAACCGCTAATTAACAGGTGATCCGCTTTTCCTTTTGAAACCCCGGCTGCGATAATTCCTACACCGACTTCCGAAACCAGCTTAACACTGATGTCAGCCTGTGAATTGGCGTTTTTCAGATCGTAAATTAACTGGGCTAAATCTTCAATTGAATAAATATCATGATGCGGAGGCGGTGAAATCAGCCCGACTCCCGGTATCGTATAGCGCGTTTTGGCGATCTCTCTTGAAACTTTGCGTCCGGGTAAATGGCCTCCTTCACCAGGTTTTGCACCCTGAGCTATTTTGATTTGGATTTGATCCGCATTGACTAAATACTCCAGGGTTACTCCGAATCGTCCGGGAGCAACCTGCTTAATCCGGCTGTTTCTGGAATCCCCGTTTGGGTCGGGTCTGAAACGGCCCGAATCTTCTCCGCCTTCCCCGGTATTCGAAAATCCGCCTAACCGATTCATGGCAATTGCCAGCGTTTCATGAGCTTCTTTTGAGATCGAGCCAAAAGACATGGCCCCCGTGGCAAAGCGCTTAACAATCTCACTAACAGGCTCAACTTCATCAAGAGGAATGGGGTTTCCCTTCTTAAAGTGCAGCAGCCCGCGAATATTAGCAAAATTTTTATCCTGCTGATTGACTAATTTTGTATATTCTTTGTATGCTCGATAATTTCCGGTTCGCACTGCATATTGCAATGCGGCAATGATTTCAGGATTGATCTGATGAAACTCTCCATCTTTCCGCCACTGATAATTTCCGCCGACATCAAGCAGACGATCTCTTCGCGGGCGTTTCGGGTAGGAATTACGGTGTCGTAACAGTGTTTCCTGCTGGATTTCTTTGATTCCGATACCCCCGATCCGTGAAGGGGTTGCTGTGAAATATTTCCCGATAAATTCTTCATTCAGTCCTATCGCTTCAAAGATCTGCGCCCCACAGTAAGACTGAATGGTAGAGATCCCCATCTTTGAAATAATCTTAAAAAGTCCTTTCCGCATGGCTTTGAGAAAATGCATTTTGGCTGTCTCAGAATCAATTTCAGAAGGATAATGTCCCCTTTCGATTTCATCTTCGATTGTCTCCAGCGCCAAATAGGGATTCACGGTCTGCGCTCCGTAACCGATTAAAAGCGCAAAATGGTGCATATCTCTTGCTTCACCGGTTTCGACAATTAGA
>CAZEJA010000502.1:0-1801 GCA_964512215.1 uncultured Planctomycetaceae bacterium | reverse complement strand
GAGCCATTTGCCCTGTTCAGAAGTTGTTGCAGGGTAAGGAAGTGCGAGCAGGCAAAAAAAGTCTTTACCCCAGCGGGCGGCTGGTGAGGGCCCTCGCGGGATGGTGACATTGCGTCAGGGCCGAAAAAAAGCTGATTTGCCCCCAGTGAAAATGGCGACCTGCCCTGGTATAATGTGGTCAAGAAAAAACCCAAACCAAGGAGGTCGCCGATGGCTAGTATACCACAAAAAGATCTTTTCGCGTGGCAACAAATTGATGAGTTGGGGGATTTGGAGCGGCTGGTGCTGGTGATCGATACGATGCCGGACGAGGCTCTGATGCGAACGCTCGAATGCGAGCGGGGCCGCGGGCGGAACGACTACCCAGTCCGTGCCGTCTGGAACTCGATCCTTGCAGCGGTTGTCTTCCAGCACGTGTCGATCGAGAGTCTTCGTCGCGACTTGCAGCGGAACGCGCAGCTTCGGCAGGTCTGCGGTTTCGACGTGACAAGAGGCGAGCGAGCGGTGCCGCCACCGCACGTGTATACTCGTTTCCTGCGTAGCGTGATCGAGCATCGCGATCTGATCGATGCGATGTTCGCCGATTTGGTCAAGGCCTTGCGTGAGGTGTTGCGGGGTTTCGGCGAGACGATGGCAATCGACAGCAAGGCGATATCGTCGCACGCTCGTTCGGGGAAGAAGGATGCCCCCGAGCAGGAGCGTGACGGCCGCCGCGACATCGACGCCGACTGGGGCAAGAAGACCTATCGCGGCCTCCGCGAGGACGGGACGCCGTGGGAGAAGATAAAGAGTTGGTTCGGATATAAGCTCCATCTGATAGTCGATGCGGAGTATGAACTGCCCGTGGCCTACAGCGTCACGCCTGCCTCAACCACCGATATAACGCAAGCCCACGAGATGATCGACGAGATCGAGGAGAGCCGGCCCGAGCTGCTGGACGGATGCGAAGTTTTCCTGGGCGATAAGGCTTACGATGACACGAAGCTCGTCAGCGGGTTCTTCGACGATCACGCTGTCAAGCCGGTAATCGACATCCGCAACATGTGGAAAGACGGCGAAGACACGAAGCTGGCCGACGGCACACGCAACGTCGTCTACGATGCCAAAGGCAACGTCTCTTGCTGCTGTATGAAAACCGGCAAGCTGCGTCCGATGTCCTTCGGTGGATTCGACAAGGACCGCGATGCACTCAAGTACCGCTGCCCTCGAGTCTATCAACACGTCACCTGCGAAGGCCACGATCGCTGCCCGGTTAATAACTGCGTGCGGATCAAGCTTTCGCAAGACCGCCGCATTTTCACGCCCATCGCACGGTCGAGCTACAAGTGGAAGCGCATATACGCCAAGCGAACGGCCGTCGAGCGGGTCAACAGTCGCCTGGACGTATCGTTCGGCTTCGAGCGGCACTACATTCGCGGTTTGAAGAAGATGGAGTTTCGTTGCGGCTTGGCGCTCGCCGTAATGCTCGCGATGGCCTTGGGCCGAGTGAGGCAGAATCGGAGGGACCTGATGCGCAGCCTTGTGCGGGTGGCCGCGTAAGGCCACCCCTCCAGAGCCGGATACGGTCAAAATCGAACCGACCGAGGGGACGGTCTGCCCAGAGCTCGCTGCAAACACGCGCAATTGGCCCAAAAGCGCCCCGACTGTGCCATTTCGCCGCCACAGCCCGCCCATGGCGACAGAGAGGGACCGCCGATGTCGTGGCTGTCGGGGCCAAAGAGGCTACAACGCAAATGGCTCCTTCAGGAGCCATTTGCCCTGTTCAGAAGTTGTTGCAGGGTAAGGAAGTGCGAGCAGGCAA
>CAZEJA010000501.1:0-1817 GCA_964512215.1 uncultured Planctomycetaceae bacterium | reverse complement strand
CATTTTAGAAAAGAAAGAACAATTATTTAATGCATTTCAAAATGAACTTTTGAATGTAGAAAATTTGTTTATGGTTATTTCCGGTGATGTGGCTTTTTCAGGAAAAGAGTCTGAATATCAACAAGCTATCGAACTGTTTAATAATATCAAGAGTAAGGTTGAAAGATATTCCCAAAAGGAGATAGAGTGGGTAATTGTACCAGGGAATCACGATTGTGATTTTGATAATGGAAGTAAAACGGTAAGGAAAATTTTAATAGAACAAATTCAGCAAGATAGAAACGTTATTAATGATGAGATTATAGAACAATGTTGTAAGAATCAAGGTAACTTTTTGAAGTTTTTGAAATCATATCAAAGTAACGGTAATATATTATATGAAGGCAAGTTACTACGTATCCTTGAATATAAATTTGATAAGTTTAATATAATTTTTAATTGTTATAACACTTCATGGATGTCTCAGCGACACGAAGAACCGGGGAAAATGTATTTTCCTATTCAATATTATCCTAAAAAGTATATTAACCATAAAGCCAATCTAGTCATCAGTCTATTGCATCATTCTTTCAACTGGCATGAACCCGTAAATTCCAGAGAGTTGAGACAACACTTAGAAGAAACCTCTGACATAGTTTTAACTGGTCATGAGCATGTTGCTTCAAAAAGCAAAAAGGACGACTTTGAAGGCAATTACACTGAATTTATCGAAGGTGCTGTATTACAAGAAAGCAATGATGATGAAGAGAGTGGGTTTAACCTCGTTCTGGTAGATTTAGAAAGCGAAAGTCAAAAGATTTTACAGTATAAGTGGGATGGGAAAATATATTCATTAGTCAGCAAAAACAACGAATGGTTTTCATATAAACGCTCCAAACAAATAAGTAAAACTGTTTTTAAAATTAATAGCCAGTTTAGACAGATTCTTAACGATATTGGGGCATCATTTACACACCCTAATAAATCTGAACTTGTTCTTGAAGATTTTTTTGTCTATCCTGCTTTAAGAGAGTTAAGGATAGATAAAAGGTCTGAAGAAGAACAACCTGTCTTAGATAACATTGTAAACTCTACTCTTCTATTCGAGATCAATGATACTGAAAATAAAGTTTTGTTAGTGGGAGATGACAAATCAGGAAAGAGTTCTTTGTGTCGGATGTTGTATAAACATTACTATAATAACGGCTATGTTCCTGTGTCCATAGAAGGGAACCCAATAAATTCCACTTCTATTGAAAGATTTGATAGGTTAGTCACTCGATATTATACAGAACAATATTCGAATGATACTCTCGAAATATTCAGGCAATTAGACAATCAAAGGAAATTGTTGATAATCGATGATTTTGACAAATCGAAATTAAATACCCAATACAAGCCTGTTTTACTGAATAGAATCAATAAATGCTATCCTAATATAATCATCACTGCGAATAACTTATTTCAGATTGAAGAAATATTGTACAAGGAAAAATCGGAGGAAGAAACGGAAGATATTCTTGAACATTACAAACAGTTTGAAATACTTGAATTTGGGCATCGTTTAAGAAGCCAGCTAATTAATACTTGGAATAAGTTAGGTAAGGAGGAATGGATTACGAAATATGAGTTAATCCATAAAAATGATAATGTAGAAAAGATTGTAAATATTATTATCGGAAAAAACTTAGTTCCTTCATATCCCATATTTTTACTTACTATCTTACAAACCATTGAGGCTGGTACTTCTCATGATCTAAAAGAAAGTATTTATAGCCATTATTACGAATATTTAATTACCCAGGCTCTTCTCAAAACTGATATAAGCAAAGACGAAC
>CAZEJA010000500.1:0-1818 GCA_964512215.1 uncultured Planctomycetaceae bacterium | reverse complement strand
AAACCCGGATGTGGGGTTCGAGCACGAGAGAAGGTGAACTGAAAGCCGGAGAAGGCTTGGTCGGCTTGACCAGAGCGTTTATGTACGCCGGAAGTCCGTCGGTGCTGGTCAGTTTGTGGAGTGTCTCTGATCCCTCGACTGCCGCTTTCATGAAACGCTTCTACCGCAACCTCAACAAGGGTATGACCAAAGCAAAAGCTCTGCAAGAAACCAAACGCTGGATGAAAGAAAAATCCTACCATACCGACGAACACGGCAACGTGATCAAACACGACCATCCCTTCTACTGGGCACCATTTATTTTGGTGGGGGCATATAAGTAAACGCCATGGACGTTCAGAAAAGGTTTTTGAGTCCCTTTCAGGTTTTTGCTTATGATGCTCCAGGAAATCTATCGTCCCATATTCTTGGCTTTTTCCAGAATCTTCGGACGGGCGTCTTCCATCATCTCACGCCAGTCCACATAACGTATGGTTCGTCTTTCAAAAGTCCGTTTCTTGAGTACCCCCAGAAAGCGAGATTCAAACTCCTTGAAGTACGATCCGTAGAGGTGATAGCTGTCAACCATGTGGCAGTAGCGTCCGACTTGAATAGTCTTTCCTGAAAGCTCTGAAATTCGCCCGGCTATTTTTTTCTGTAACTGCACAAGCGCAAAAATATTCATGAAGGCGGCCTTGTAGGCATCATTAGACCGAAACCGAACATTCATACTAAGCACGAACTTGTCGTCCTCTTCGGTAATCCTTGCCCACAGCGATTGTAAACAAGCAGGGTCATAACACGTGTTGTCTTCCCAGACTTTCCAGGTAATCGCTTGTGCCCTCCTGGTGTGAGGAGTTTCTGATAGCTTCTGACACATGATTTCGATCTGGTCAAATTTCCCCACAGCAGGAACTTAATAGGCAAACAGCCGTTGGTGGTATGTATATTCCCACCGGGTATCTTCAGGATCGTTGGGGTCGCGGACAAGATGATCCTTGATCCCCTCGCAAACTTCCATAACATATTCCTGAAGATCCTCCGGACCACCAGGGAAGTCTTTATGGATCATGGGTTCCTTGAAAGGATCGGTGATGGTAATAATCATGGTAGCATCTTTACTTGGAGGATCGTCAGGCTTGTCGTACTGGGTTTTGATAGCACATCCCTTTTTATAGAGCTCGATCAGTGATTCCTCCCAGGCCCTCGCGATGCAGTCAGCTTTTACGTGCAGGATTGGTATTCCGTTCATGCGTTCTCCTATGTATATCATGCGTCTCGCTTGATCTGTTGAGATGTTCATCCGTGCATACGCAGCGCAATCGAGACGGATGCCGTACATCTTATCTAACTAAACGTATAAAGTATAGCTTTGCGTATAACATATGAGACATGGCTCCGCAAAGTCCGGAAGTATAAGTAACCCGTTTAATAGAATTGCATTGTAATAATAGAGTATTGTCAAGTTATTTAAATTGAGGAGAGGATATAAAAACAAACACGTGTTGAGTGTGCCAGGAGAAAAAAATACGATCATATTTGATATAGGGTAACGCCTGCTATGATAGATAATTTAAGGATTTAGAAAAGGGGAAGGGTAAAGAAAAAGAAAAAAGAGCTTGACAAAAAAGCAGTGAAAATTAATATACAAAAACCATCAGAGTGAAGAATAAATATTTTCATAAAAACGCCACGTGAATGATGAATGCCACGTGGCGAAATATTGTGTGTTATTAAATAAAGAAAACTTCTTGACAAAATGTTGGGAAGGACAAACTTTAGATATAGAAGTATTATAGTTCTTTGAGACAAGAAGTCACGCGGGTTCCGGACAATCGA
>CAZEJA010000499.1:0-1829 GCA_964512215.1 uncultured Planctomycetaceae bacterium | reverse complement strand
GGCACCATGTGCAGCAGTTCGACGCTGGCCTTCTTCGCGCCGCACAGCTTGTACGTGTTCTGCACGAGTTCCAGGGCGCTGTTGGGGTTGGCGACCGAGACCATCACCCGGTACTCCTCGTCGGGCGGGGGAGGCGTGTCTTCGTGGAAGACGTGGATCTCGTCATCCGTCATGATCGCCCGCTTGCGGGAGTTCAGCGCGTAGATCAGCGCCCCGCTGGGAATCCAGACGCCCGCGATGGCCCACGCGACCCAGCTTTCGTGGAGGATTCCCCCGGCCAGCGCGCCCTGCAGCACGATCGCGAGGATCGGAAACAGGGGGAACAGGGGCATGAGGTACCCGTACTCGAGTTCGTCGCCCATCGATCGGCGGATGCGGATCACGCAGAGGTTCACCAGGAAGAAGAGCATGAGGAACATGATGCTCGCGGTGGCGGCGCCGTGCTTCGGGTCGAGCGTCAGGGCGATTCCCAGCACCAGCACGCTCGTGAACGCCAGCGCCACGTAGGGCGTCTTGCGCTTGTGGGAGATGTTCGCAAACGCCTTGGGCAGCATGCGGTCGCGCCCGAGTGCGTAGCTCGTTCGCGTGGCGGAGTAGATGGTGGCGTTCAGCGCGGAGGTCGCGGAGAACACGACCGCGAGGGTCACCAGCAGTCCGCCGACGCCGGGGATGAGTTTGCCCACCGCGGCGCGGAACCCCAGCGCTTCCTGGCTGCCGATCCACTTCCAGACCGGGATCCCGGCCAGGTCGGGATCGCTCGCTTTGACCGCGACGATGGTTGCGAAGGCCACCAGCACGTACGTGATCGTCACCGCGAACACGGAGTAGAGGATCGCCTTGGGGATGTTCCGCTGCGGGTCGACCGTCTCGTCGCCCGCCTGGGCGATCACCTCGAAGCCTTCGAAGGCGACGTAGATCAGGCCCATCGCGCCGAGCAGCTTCCACCACCCGTCCTCGTGGATGAAGGGCGAGAAGTTCTCGATCCGCCCGGGGTCGAACAGGAACGTGACCAGCCCGACCAGGCCGATGCCGACGACGAAGATCATCTGCCCGATGGTGAACATCGCCCCGAGCTTGCCCGTCTCGCTGCTGCCGCGGTAGTTGACGTAGACGAACAGGACGGCCATCAGGACGCCGAAGATGCGCTCGGCGACCGGCAGGCCGATCGGCAGCCATCCGAGCCAGCCCAGCGCGTCGAAGAAGCGGAGCGTGTATTGCGACAGGACGATCGCGTAGAAGCCCCCGGCCGCGCTGGCGGCCAGCCATTCCATCCACCCGGCGATGAAGCTGGCCGGGCGCCCGAAGCCGATGCGGGCGAAGTTGTAGGCGCCGCCCGCCTTGGGAATCGCGGACGCCAACTCCGCGAAGCTCATCGCGCTGAACAGGGCGATCAATCCGTTGAGGGCGAACGTCAGGATCAGCCCGCCGGGGCCCGCGCTGCCCATGCACAGCCCGATGCCGACGAACACGCCCGCGCCGATCATCATCCCCATCCCCATCAGCGTGATGTGATGCAGTTTCAGGTCGCGGGACAGTTCCGCGGACACATGCCCGTCACTTGCCATTGTCGAGGTCCTTCAGGATGGCCCGTGCGGATCGGTTCTCCCCGCGAGCGATGCGCTCGATGGTGCGGCGGCTCCACAGAACGAGATATGTGGAGCCCGCCAGCGCTGCCGCGGTGACGATGATTCCGATAATGGCGTTGGGTTCCATGCCCGGAAGCTAGCAGAAGCCGCCGAGGCAGGCAAGGGGGGGGAACGCCCCTGCAGGGCGAATGTTGAATGATGAACCTACCTGCCGGCAGGCAGGTGCTGAATGACGATGGAACA
>CAZEJA010000498.1:0-1847 GCA_964512215.1 uncultured Planctomycetaceae bacterium | reverse complement strand
ATCAGCCCGCCCGACATCGACTGCCACTTGGCGAGCTGGTTGAACACTTCGTCGCCCGCCCGCCCGAGGAAGTCGCAGTACATGAGTTCCGCGATCGCCCGTCCGCCTTCGAGGGCGTACCCGACGGCCGTGCCGACGATCGCGCCTTCGGAGATCGGCGAGTTGAACAGGCGGTGGTAGGGCAGCGCCTCGGTCAGCCCGCGGTAGACCGCGAACGCCCCGCCCCAGTCGCGGTTCTCCTCGCCGTACGCCACCAGCGTCGGGTCCGTGTAGAACATGTCCAGGATCGCCTCGAACAGGGCGTCCCGGATGCCGATGCACCGCGTGTTGCTCAGGCGCTTGCCGTCCGCGTCGTAGGCCGACCGACTGCGCTTGGCCAGCATCTTCACGCGCGGGTTCTCTTCCTTCGGGATGAGCACCTCGGGCTCGCCGTCGGCCAGGGCGTCGATGCTCTCGTTGGAGAACATCGTCTCTTCCAGCAGGCAGTTGGCCTTCATGAGGTCGGCCCGCGGAGAGATGTCCAGGTCGATCGCCTTGGTGTAGGCCTTGAGGATCAGCGCCTCGGACTGCTCGCGGATGGCGTCGATGTCGGACTGCCCGCAGACCTTTGCCTCGACGAGCTGCTCGGCGTACTTGATCAGCGGGTCCACTTCCTGCCACGCCTCGACCTCGTCCTTCGTGCGGTAGGCGCTGGCGTCGGAGGGCGAGTGCCCGCTGAAGCGGTACGTGATCGTGTCCAGCAGGACCGGACCTTCGCCCGCTTCGAGGATCTTCCGCTTGCGTGCGATGCAGTCGGCCACCGCGAGCGGGTTGTATCCGTCGACGCGTTCGGCGTGCATCTGCTCGGGCGTGAGCCCCGCGCCGAGGCGGGCGAGCATGTCGAAGCCCATCGTCTCGCCGTCCGGCTGGCCGCCCATGCCGTAGAAGTTGTTCACGAAGTTGACGATCAGTGGCAGCCCGCCGCGATGCTCCTCGTCCCAGAGCTGCTTGAACTGGTCCATCGTCGCGAAGCACAGGCCTTCCCACACGGGACCGCAGCCGGCCGAGGCGTCGCCGATGTTGCCGATCACGATACCGCTCTTGTGGTTGACCTTCTTGAACAGGGCGGCGCCGACGCTGATGTCGCCCGAGCCGCCGACGATAGCGTTGTTCGGGTAGATGCCGAACGGCAGGAAGAACGCGTGCATCGAGCCGCCCATGCCCTTGTTGAAGCCCGCCTCGCGCCCGAAGATCTCCGCCAGCGCCCCGTAGACCAGAAAGTCGATCGCGAGGTCCTTTGTGCTGCCTGTCGCGTCGCCCTCGACCACGCGCAGGCAGTCGCCGCCGAAGTAGTTCTGCATGATGTCGGTCAGCGACGCGTCGTCGAGCTTCTCGATGGCCGACAAGCCCTTGGCCAGGATCTCGCCGTGGCTGCGGTGGCTGCCGTAGATGTGGTCGTCCACGTCCAGCAGCAACGCCTGCCCCACGGCGGTCGCTTCCTGCCCGATCGACAGGTGCGCCGGGCCATTGTGCGAGTATTCGACGCCCTGGTAGCTGCCGCGGAGCTTGATCTCGTTCAGCATGTTCTCGAACGAGCGGATGACGGACATGTCGCGGAAGATCCGCACCAGCGTCTCCGCGCCGTACTTGGCGACCTCGTCGGTCAGCGGCGTGGCGTACTGGTTGATCGGAATCGGCTGAAACTCGATGACGCCGCTCTTGCGGGCTTCGGCGGGACAGACGTACTGAGATTTCGGCATGGGATAGCTCCTGTGGAAATCCTCTTACGGTTGCGAATCCCCGGTCTCGCGGACCTCGTCCGCGGCGGGGTAGATCAAATCGATGCCCTTGTCCTGCAGGAAGCTCTG
>CAZEJA010000497.1:0-1851 GCA_964512215.1 uncultured Planctomycetaceae bacterium | reverse complement strand
GACGCACCCCTGGTGAGGAGGAGTTCGGCACTGGCGTACGTGACGAACATATGCTCTCAGATCGTGCGGCCGCCTTTGTGACCGCGAAGCGACTTCTGGCTTCAGGAGAGGATGAACGTGAAAACACAGTCTAGGAAAGCTGGGGTGGCCTTCCTGTTGATCGGGGCGGTCTTGGTATTGGGGGGTTGCAGCGGCAAGACGAGAGAGTGGGCCAAGGACTTCTGGAAGACAGACAGTTCCCGCTTCATGGCGCCCGAGAAACTGATCCGCGCCAAAGGACTTGCGCATCAGCCGGTCAGCCCGATTCTCCCCAGCGTCAGCATGACGGACCAGGCGCAGGAACTGGTGCCCAACGCGACGTTCCCGCGGGAAGGCGACTGGACCTATACCGCCGCGGACTACATCATCGGTCCGACCGACGTGTTGGATATCTCGATCCTGGACCTGTTTGCCGAAGGGCTGGAAACGACGCTCCGACGGCAGGTATCCGCCGGGGGGTTCATCGATCTGCCGCTCCTGACGCGACGCATCAAAGTCGAGGGCCTCACGGCCATGGGCGTGAAGCAGGCCGTCACGGATGCCTACAGTCCGGAGATCCTGCTGACGCCGCAGGTGTCGGTGACGGTAGCCGCCCAGCGTCAGAGCACGTTCTCGGCGCTGGGGGCGATTCGCAGCCCCGGGACGTATGCGGTGACGCGCCGGGACATGCGCGTGCTGGACGCGTTGGCTCTGGTGGGCGACGTTTCGCAGACGAACATTCGATACATCTACCTGATTCGTCCCGCTCCGGCGAGGCGTGTGGGCGTCGCCGAGGCGGGCGCCGCCGAGGGCGGGTCGCCCCCGGTGAAAGTCGGTCCGCTTCCGGATATCCCGAAGGACGTCGCGCCTTCGACGACCGCGCCGGCGACGGCGCCGGCGACCGCGCCGGCCAAACCTGCTCCCAAGCCGGACGCGGACGCAGCGGTGAAGGAACTCGGCGAGATCATTCCGGGCATCGCGCCGCCCACCAAGCCGAAGCCCGAAGACGAGACGTTGCCCCAACCTTCGCTGTTGACGCGGCTGGCGGAAGCAGGTGTGCGAGGCCCGGGGACGACGAGCACGTCCGACGTGGACTCGCTGGAGGACAAGCGAACGTACAAGTGGGTGTATTCGGACGGGCGGTGGATTCGCGTAGCGCAGGACGCGCCGGCGACCAAGCCCACCCCGCCGGGCACGCCGGGCACGGCGCCGCACAAGCCCGTTGCCGGCACGGCGCCGGACCCGACGTCCGACGAAGTGCCCGACCCCTACGGATGGGGACAGGCCGAGGCGGGGGGGCGGACGCGCATCATCGCCATCAACCTGGAGAAGCTCCGGGCGGGCGATCCGCGGATGAATGTCATCATTCGCGACAACGACATCCTCCACGTGCCCGTGCTGAAGGTGGGCGAGTTCTACATCATGGGCGAAGTCGGTCGCCCGGGCGTATACTCCCTGACGGGGCGGCGCATCACGATCAAGATGGCCCTGGCGGCAGCGGGGAACTTCAACAGTGTGGCCTGGCCGAAGAACTCCTTGCTCATCCGGCGGATCGGGGACAGCCAGGAGCAGATCATCCCGGTCGACCTGGAGGCCATCTTCAAGAATGAAAAAGCGGACATCTTCCTGAAGCCGAACGACGTACTAGCGGTAGGCACCGACGTGCGCGCACCGTTCATCGCGGTGATGCGGAATGCCTTCAGGATGACGTATGGATTCGGCTTCATCTATGACCGGAACTTCGCGGAGACCCAGGACCGGCTTACGAGCAGACGGTTCTCCCGATGGTAATCGACGGGGCGGCGACCCCGCGCTCATGAGGGATAGTCACCA
>CAZEJA010000496.1:0-1858 GCA_964512215.1 uncultured Planctomycetaceae bacterium | reverse complement strand
TCAACATTTGTCAACGTTTCGGTTCGGTACGAAACTACCTTATACGAGGCGCTTGCCCCTTGTGGAACTGCAATATACCTTCCTGCGCCAGGCAAGTCAGGCGCACCTTCATTATTTGGCAATAAGTGTCCCTGTAATTCCACATGCAGCATCGATTCACCATTAACATCAATAGACGTTAAGGCAAATTCTTCGATAGAAAAATTAATAGCGACTTTTGTCGCACTTTGGGTTTCTAATGTATAACCCGCTTTTCCCCAGCTATCAGAATATTTGAATTCATCAGCCAGTGAACTCGTGTAAACAAACACGGTTAATCCAAGTACTACTGTGAGTAACCTGAAATTAACTTTTCTTAAAAATTGTACAAACTTGTTCATTTGTTCTCGTTTTTTAGTTATTAAATATTTAGTTATTTATTTTAATTCCTATATACCATCTTAATTTTAAGAACCGGCAAATATTAAAAAAAGCATTTGATTTACCAAAAATAAAAGATTTGTTGTGTTTATTATGACACTTAAACATTTAAAGAGGTTGCATTTATTCGTAAGTATTCGTCAGACCACTTCGCTCAAGGCAGGTACACAAGACAGTGGTCAGACGAATGCAAAAAAATTGCGTAATCTTGTAGAAGTCACAAAATTACGCAATTTTCAATCAAATCCTGATAAAGGAGTAAGGTTCTATTTCTGAATAATTATCTTCTTAACCAAATTGGTTTCTTTTCCTGTTATGCGCAAATAATAAATACCTTTTGCATACTCACCTAAGTTGATTTCCTTAGCGTAATCCTGATCAGTTGCTATTTTATTGTCTTCAAATATGATTTCATTTAAAGAGTTGAAGATTTTCAAGTCAACTATATCATTGTTATCAAGGTTCAGCTTAAGTGTAAAGCTTCCGTTATTCGGATTAGGGAAGATCATTACGTTCTGGTCATCCATATTATCATTAATACCTGTACAAGGATCAACATAAATAGATTCTTCGGCAAAATTTTCGCATAAATTCGGATCAGTGTAAGTATATTTAATAATATGTGTTCCAATACCGGCTGCTGCAGGGTCGAACCATCCATTGCTTACTCCGGGTCCTGAATAAGTGCCTCCTTCGGGGAGTCCGCCTGTTAGCTCAAAAGGAGGTTCAAATACGCATACATCATCGAATGGTTCAAGTGTAACATCAGGCAGGTACCTTGTAATACTCAAAGGGTCAGAATAAGCGCCCGATCCGCAATAATTTTCACCCCGAACCTTTAATGTAGCAATACCCAGGAAGCTGTCTTCCCAAACAACAGTTACATTTGTACCGGTACCTGAAACAACACCTGCATCACCTGGTTCAAGAAGCCAGTTATAAGTTGTTACTCCGCTTAAGCCTGTAGTGCTGTAAGAAGTATTTCCCCAGTTGGCACATAATAAAGTAATTCCTGACGGAGTGGAAGCTGTTTCCGGAACACTGCCCACGGTAATATAATCAGGCATGTATAATGTGGAGGTTTCAATACCATCCGAAACTTCCAGTGAAACGTCGTAAACCCCTTCCTGGAAGTACATAATGGTTGGGTTCTGCAATGTTGACGAGGCTGGAGAACCTCCTTCGAACGTCCAGTTCCATGATGTAACCGGTCCGATTGACATATCATAAAATTCTGCCTGGTCTCCTTCGCAGATAACAGTTGTATCGGAAGTAAATAATGCTTCTATCTCCATTGGAGGAAAAATGATGTAGTCGATCCAGGCGGCATCGGCACCGGATGAAACACTAAAATCTTTATCATACTTCCATTTAAAAGTATGAGTTCCTAAGGAAACCGGAAAAGAAACTTCTTGCCAGGAAACTTCACCCGACCATG
>CAZEJA010000495.1:0-1874 GCA_964512215.1 uncultured Planctomycetaceae bacterium | reverse complement strand
GCCTGTTCGATAGAATTGTCACTTCGCGGTGTCATAGGGGGATGGATTCCTTCACGGAGGTGACAAGGATGTTGCTTGGCAAGCCTTTTGCGCAGTTTGTGGAAGAGAGCCCAATTTCGGTCATGATGCGAGGTATCGTCGAATACGCATTTGATGCAAAGCGGTTGGACGAGATCTTCGAAGAAACTGCCGATGCGCAGTACACGCGCGAGTTACGTTTTTCAACCGTAGCAGATTTGATGAGCGAAGTCGTATTCAATATCAGTCCGTCCATCGGTGCGGCGTATCAGGCGAACATCGGTCAAATGACCGTATCCCGTAAATCGGTTTACAACAAGCTCAACGGGATCGAACCTCAGATTTCAGCGGCGTTGGTTGAGGACAGCGTGACTCAGTTTACGCCTGTCATCGAAAAACTTCGGGCGACGCTCCCGCCGTTGCTGCGAGGATACCGCACGAAGATTCTCGACGGCAACCATTTTTCGTCGACGGAACACCGGATCGAAGAGTTGAGGACCATCGGCGATGCCCCATTGCCGGGTAAGGCGTTGGTCGTCTTGGACCCGCTATTGAAGTTAGCGACGCACGTCTTCCCTTGCGAAGACGGACATGCGCAAGAACGATCACTGTTGGACCAAGTACTACCCTGTGTAGAAAAAGGGGACTTGTGGATCGAGGACCGGAATTTCTGCACACTGGGATTCTTGTTCGGCATCCGATCACGTCAGGCGAAGTTCCTGGTTCGTCAACATGCCAACCTGCCTGGCCGCTTGCGTGGCAGACGCAAATACATGGGTCGCATCGAGACCGGAAGAGTCTACGAACAATCCATGGAGATTACCGATCCGAAGACCGGGGCGACGTTGGCAATCCGACGAATCACCGTCAAACTGTACCAACCGACGCGGGATGGTGACACGGAGATCCACATCTTGACGAATGTTCCCCGAAGAGCCGCCAACTCGCTCAAGCTGGCTGATCTCTATCGGAAACGCTGGACGATCGAAACTATGTTCCAAGAACTGACGGAAACACTGACCTGCGAAATTAAGACCCTGGGTTATCCCAAGGCGGCCCTATTCGCATTCTGTCTGGCACTTGTCGCGTACAACGGCATTTCGGTGATCAAAGCCGCATTACGTTCGGCCCACGGGACGGACACGGTGGAAGAGAACGTATCGGGATACTATCTTTCTCTGGAGATCTCCAAGACCTATACGGGAATGATGATTGCCATTCCACCAAAGCATTGGACAGTGTTTCGAGACATGAGTGTTGCTCAACTCGCGAGGGTACTCAAAGAACTGGCCCACTATGTTGACCTATCCAAATATCAAAAGCACCCGCGCGGACCGAAGCAACCACGCCCGGAACGAATCCATACGGGAAGGTCTAACCACGTATCAACTGCGCGGATTCTCGCGAAAAGAAAGACCGCCATCTGACACCTTCACAGGGCTGCCGTTAAAAGGTAAAGGATAGGAACGTTGTTTTTCACCAACAGAATTGAGTCTACCAGGACGAGCTAGTGACTCAAGGAAGCAAGGAGGTACAGGGCTGCCCTGTGCCAAGCCAACACCTAAGCCACCGCGCCACCAACACCTAAACCACCGCGCCACATCTCGACTCTACAATCGACCTCCACCAGATGTGATCGACCTCCTCTTGACGCAGAGGTCGTGAACACCTCCGCAGCTTAGGAACGTGCGTTTGGCGACAGCGGAGGGGGCGTCCTTCCTGAGAGAGTCTGGCGAGCCCAAGGCGAAACAGTAAGGTTCCCGTACGGTCTTAGGTCAGTTTGGATTCACCTGATACAAGCATGTTGCATTCCACGCCAGGATTCCGTAATGGGCGGATATGTCAAACCGGTACAA
>CAZEJA010000494.1:0-1885 GCA_964512215.1 uncultured Planctomycetaceae bacterium | reverse complement strand
CCGGCATAATTTCGATCGTGATTGGCGTGTGCTTTTTCTACGTCGGCCTTCGCCTTCGCTTCTTGTTGATGGCGAAGCTTCAAGTCGTCCGGGGCGTTCTGATCGGCGCCCTGGTAATCGGCGCCATTGCGTGCTTCCTGAGCATTCTTAACGGGGTCCAGGGCGTCGACGCGGTCAGTTTTGCTGCCGGCGTGGCAATACCGCTATCCCGCATTTTTCACGCTTTTTTTTAGTTTTCTGCTTGCGCGAGGCCTAACCGTCTGTTAACAAGGGTGTTATAGGACGAACGACCCACAGACGGAAAGGCCCTCAAGATGACAGAGTGTAACAACCAACCGATGCTGTTTTCCACCCTTCACCGGAAAAAAATCCAGGCCGATTTCAACGGCGGGCAGATTACCTCCGACGCCGGCGGTCTGCTGCTGCGGGAGGTCGACCAACGCATCGGACTCATCGACGCCATCGACGAGTGCATCAAGGATCCACGCGATCCAGACGCAATCACGCACACCCAGCGGGCTATGCTGGCCCAGCGGATTCTGGCGATCGCCCTGGGTTACGAAGACCTCAACGATCACCAAACCCTCCGCACCGATCCGCTGCTGCAAGTGGCTACCAACCGCGGCGTCGATGACGATCAGCCACTCGCCTCGACGCCGACCCTGTGGCGTCTGGAAGACCGCGTCACCCGCAAGGCGATGGTCCGGATCGTCGAAGTCTTCGTCGAGAAGTTCATCGCCTCACACGCAACGCCGCCGGAACATATCATCCTGGACTTCGACGCCACGGACGACCCGTTGCACGGGCAACAGGAGGGGCGGTTCTTTCACGGTTACTACGATCACTACTGCTACCTGCCGCTGTACGTGTTCTGCGGCGAGCAATTGCTCGTGCCGTACCTGCGCCCCAGCAACATCGACGCGGCCAAGCACAGCCGGGCGATCCTAAAGCTACTGGTCCGTCGCTTCCGTCAGGTTTGGCCGATGGTCAAGATCATCTTCCGCGGCGACAGCGGCTTTTGCCGTTGGAAGATGATGCGGTGGTGCGATCGCAACGGCGTGTATTACATCGTCGGCCTGGGCGAAAACGCCGTACTCAAGCGTATGGCCCAACCCTGGACCGTACCCGCCGAGATCAACTACAAACGCACCGGCGACAAACAACGCCTGTTCGGCTCGTTCGGCTATACCGCCCAAAGCTGGGACCGGACTCGCCGCGTGATCGCCAAGGCTGAACACGGCGCCCTGGGAGCCAACCACCGCTTCGTCGTGACCAACCTGCCCGGCGACGAGCAGGAACTGTACGACGATGTATACTGTCAACGAGGCGACATGGAAAACCGCATCAAGGAACAGCAACTGGGCCTGTTCGCCGACCGCACCAGTTCCTACTGGTTTTCGACGAACCAATTTCGCCTGCTGATCGCCTCCGCCGCCTATGTCCTGATGGAATCGCTTCGCCGACTGGGACTGAAAGACACCGACTTGGCCAACGCCCAGGTCTCCACGATTCGCACAAAGCTGCTGAAGATCGGAGCCCGGGTCAAGGCCAGTGTCCGCCGTGTCGTTTTCCACCTTGCCAGCGGCTACCCCCTCCAGAACCTATTCCGCCGGGTTCTGGCTCAACTGACATCGTCATCTCACCCGCTCGAACCGGCGATGGCCTACCCATGATCCCCTCCACAACCCAGCCGTCGCCATGGGGGTAAGGGGGTGGTTTGCGCTCAACGCCCCGATCAGGCCGGATTTCAGCCCAAGCCTCGCCATCGACGCCAAAATCCATCAAAGTCAACTACCGTGAAAAATGCGGGCTAAGGACCGCAGGAACTCTCCGACTCGTCGGCGCCAACGGAGGAGGAGACCGAGGAGCCTTTTCGAGATACCCC
>CAZEJA010000493.1:0-1886 GCA_964512215.1 uncultured Planctomycetaceae bacterium | reverse complement strand
CGAAGCAGGCAACCCCGCGGGTTGCCGATGCAGCCGGACGCCGCCAGCCGACGCCCCACCAGAAGACATGCGACAGATCAAACGTGAGTCGCTCTAAGACCAGGAGTATGACATGACCACCGAGACCAACGACACGGGCGAGTCCGACTCGTCCAAGGTGTACACCTGCAACACGTGCGGCAAGGTCAGCCGCGACCGCGCGCACCTCTGCGCCGAGGCCGAGGCCCGGGAATCCGACAAGGCCTACACGTGCAGCTACTGCGGCACGACGGCCGGCGACCCCAAGCACGTCTGTTCCCCAATGCTCAGCAACGTGAAGTACTACTGCAAGAGCTGCGGCCGCGTCACGCCCTTCCAGACCGGCGTCTGCGAGCCGAAACAAATCGAATAACGCGCGGGTGCCGGGTGCCGTGGCTTGCGGCGCAGTCGCAACCACGATGTCAAATCCCCAAGGAACGTCATGGCGTGGTTGACGCTACGCGTCAAGCCACGGCACCCCGCGACCTAGTCCTCTCCATCCTTCGGCCCGACGAGCAGGTCTCCCTTCTTCGTCCACCCGGACAGCGCGATGCCTGTCTCGCGGCGCTGCCAGCCCGCTGCGATGCGCTGTTCGACCTCCGCCCAGGTGGGCACGCCGCTCAGGGCGTCGGGGCGTTCGACGTTGCAGGCCCCGACCGCCACCGCGGCCGTCAGGGCGTCCTCAGGCCCGTCGCCCCGCAGCAACGCCGCCAGGAAACTCGCGATCGCGCAGTCGCCCGCGCCCGTCGCTCCGACGGCGGAGACCTCGAAGCACGGACTGAACAACTCCCGCCCCGCCCAGGCCGCCGCGTCGCCCGGAGCGGCCGGCCCCATGCCGGCCAGCCGTGCCGCGTCGTCCGTCGTCCGCAGATACGCCCCCTGATCGCCCAGCTTGAGCATGACGATGCCCGGGCCCATCGACAGCAGCCGCCCCGCCATCTCGGCCAGCAGCTCCCCGTCCGCCTGATCGGCCAGGGCGTCCGCCCCGCCGGCGGCTACCAGGGCGTCGAACCGCGGGCGGTCCAGCATGAACAGGACCTCGTCCAGGCCCGGGCAGAGCACATCCACGTGCGGCAGCGCCTTGGCGAGCAGCGACGCCCAGTCGACCTTCCCCGCGGGCGAGTCCGGGTCGGGGCGGGCCAGGTCCAGCGAGACCGTACGTCCGGCCGCCTTGACCCGCTGCAGCAAGGACGCCAGTTCATCTCCCCCGTCGGCGTGCATGCGCCTCAGCAGCGGCGGATACCCCAGGTGGAACACCTTCGCCCCGCTCACCGCTTCGGCGGAGACATCGTCTGCTGCGAAGGTATCGTTCGCGCTGCCGCAGTGCAGGAAGATGCGGTCCACCCCGGGCGGGCTGATGACGATCGTATAGGACGTGCTCACGTCGTCGGCGATGATCATGCCGCTCGTCAGGGACGGATCGACGCTGCGAATGACGTCCAGCACGGCCCGCCCGAACAGGTCGTCGCCGATCTTGCCCATCAGCGCCGTCGGCACGCCAAGCCGGTGCAGGGCGAGCCCCGTGTTCGACACCGCCCCGCCCGTCGACACGACGGCAGGCCCGACGTCCACGAGCTTGCCGGGCACGAGCAATGCGGCGAGGTCCGTCTGGCGGTCGTCGAACGTGGGGATGATGTCCAGGCAGATGTGCCCCGCGACGACGACGTCCGGCTGCTCGCTGCTCATGCAGGCGATCCTTTCGTCCAGGAGAGATTTGCGCGGGCATACGTATGCACGCAGACGCCCAGAATCCCCGCAACCACCGCCCCTGTCAAGCCCCTACGGGCCGCATCTGCTTTGGTCGAACGCCAGGGACCGGGTGCCACCTTCAAGCGAAGTTCCGACGAAGTCGGGGCGGAGCTTGTGGG
>CAZEJA010000492.1:0-1890 GCA_964512215.1 uncultured Planctomycetaceae bacterium | reverse complement strand
CCCCGTGACGAGGCCAGACAAATATGCTTAACTTAGGACCATTGGGGACAGGCACGTCTCCGGTCGCCTTCGGCGACCTCCGCTTGAGCCCGTCCCCATTTTCCCCTATGATCGGCAGCCATGAGCGACGAACGGTTGAACAACGAGCAGAATCGCAACATCTGGGCGCCCTGGCGGATGGAGTACATCGCCTCCCTTGGCGGCGACGATGACGGGTGCTTCCTCTGCAGCAATCGCGACCTTCCCGACGACGACGAGAAGAACCTCGTCCTGTGGCGAGGGAACAAGACGTTCGCCGTGATGAACCGGTTTCCGTATACGGGCGGGCACGTGCTGGTCGCGCCCTACGATCACGTGGCGGACCTCGACGGCCTCGACGCCGACGCGATGGTCGAGATGATGCGGTTTCTTCGTGACCTCCAGACGATCCTCACCGAGGCCCTCCGGGCGCAGGGGTTCAACGTCGGCATGAACCTCGGGCGCTGCGCCGGGGCGGGGCTGCCCGGGCATCTGCACCTTCACATCGTGCCCCGCTGGTCGGGGGATACGAATTTCATGGCCGTCTTCGGCGACGTGCGCGTGATCCCGGAATCGCTGGAGAATCTCTATCGCCTGCTCCGCACGACGGGCGACGAACTGTCCCTGCCGAACCTGTCCGCATGACCGACAAGCAGCCGCCATCTCCGCGACAGCGCTACGAGTCCGCCCAGGACCGCTGGCTGGCTGCGTGCGCCGTGCGCGAGCGCGACAGCGGCGGGCGGACCTGCGACGAGCCCCCGCACCCGTACCGCACCTGCTTCCAGCGCGACCGCGACCGGATCGTGCACTGCTCCGCCTTCCGGCGGCTGGACTACAAGACGCAGGTGTTCGTCCCGCACGAGCAGGACCACTTTCGCACGCGACTGACGCACACGTTGGAGGTCGCGCAGGTAGGGCGAAGCATCGCCCGGGCGCTGCGGCTGAACGAGGACCTGACCGAGGCCGTCGCCCTCGCGCACGATCTGGGGCATCCTCCGTTCGGGCACGTCGGAGAGAAGGTGCTCCACGCGCTGATGGAACAGTGGGGCGGCTTTGAGCACAACCGCCAGTCGCTCCGCGTCGTCGATTACTTGGAGCATCCGTACCCGGCCTTTCGGGGATTGAACCTGACGGCCGCGGTCCGGGAGTGCCTCGCCCGTCACGAGACGCGCTACGACGCCCCGGCGTGCGAGGAGTTTGCGGACGGACAACTGGCCCCGCTGGAGGGGCAGGTGGTCGACCTGGCCGACGAGATCGCGTACACGTCGGCCGACCTGGAGGACGCCCTGGGGGCGGGGTGGATTACGACGGATGACCTGCAGGGCATTCCGCTTTGGCGGGAAGCGTGGCGGGTCGCCGAGGCGGACGCCCCCGACGCGCGAGACATTCACAAGCAGATTCGCGCGGGCAAGGCGCTGCTGGGGGCGATGGTGACCGACGCGATCGACACGTCCGGCCAGGCTGTCGAGAGGGCGGGGCTCGACTCGCCCGCCGCCGCCCGCGCGGCCGAGGGGAAGTACGTTGCCTTTTCCGCGGCGATGCGACGGGACGTGGAGCAGATGCAGGACTTCCTGCTGCACGAGGTCTACCGGCATCCGAACAACGTCCCCAAGCGGACCGAGGCGCGGGCGATGCTGGAGGGGCTGTTCGCGGCCTATACGTCCGATGCGGACGCGCTGCCATCTCGCTACCGCAAGCGGATCGACGCCGACGGGCTGCAGCGGGTGGCGTGCGACTACATCGCGGGGATGACCGACCGCTTCTGCCGGCAGGCCCACGCGGCGCTCGGCGCATAGAAACGCCGCCAACACCCCCCACCCCCCCAAAAAACCCAAAACGTACCGCGAAAACCCCCATAGACGCCGGGGAAAA
>CAZEJA010000491.1:0-1894 GCA_964512215.1 uncultured Planctomycetaceae bacterium | reverse complement strand
ACGCGACAGACGCGCGTCACTCCATACGCTTTGCCGGTGGAGGTCGAGATGGCGCCGCTCATCTGCTCGACCTCCCGCGTGCCAAAGGGCCCCCGTCCTCCATCCGGTGAATCTTCTCGTAGAGAAGCTCGTTCTCCATCGCCAGCTGACCGATCTTCGCCCGCAGCCGGACGACCTGGTCGTCCTTCTGATCCGCCTGGCGGGTCTTCAGCGCCGACTGACCGGCAGAAAGAAACGCATCACGCCAGCCCGACAGCGTGGCCGCCGTCACACCCAGCTCGCGCGAGAGCGTCTCCAGGTCTTCACCCGCCAGCAACCGAACTACGGCAGCCGCCTTGCGCTTGACCGAGAACCGACCACGCGACACCACCGGCGACCCGCTGTCTGCTTCGCTCGCCCTACGGGCTCGCTGCGCAGACAGCCCACCTCCATCACTCGTCTTTAGTTGTGTGCGTCAAGTTCTGCAAAAAGGGTTTAGGTCACGATCTCCTTTCGTGCATCCCCTGGGGGCGAGCCCCCAGGGGATGCGGGCGATTCACGCCGCCGGCGCCTCGGCCTTCAGCAGGCGCAGTTTCTTGTGTTCTCTCAGGATTGTCATGTTGAGATAGCGCGTCGCCTCGATCCATTCCTCGTGTTTCTCCACCGCCAGCGCCCGCACCAGGCGAAGGCAACTGGCCTCGTTCGGGAAGATCCGGATTACCCGCGTGCGACGGCGGATCTCCTCATTCAGGCGCTCCAGCATGTTTGTCGACTTCAGGTGCTTATGGTGCTCACGGGGAAGCCGATAGAACGTCAGCGTCTCTTCGATATTCGCCTCCGCCCAGTCGCAGAGTTTCGAATACTTCCCGTGCCACTTCTCAAGCCACGCGGCAAGATCCCGCAGCGCCTCCTCGATGTTGCGCCGGTCATAGAGCCAACGAAGCTCCGTCAGACAGTCGTCGTCGGCCTTGCGCGGCAGGTAGTCCAACGCGTTGCGCAAGAAATGCACGTAGCAGCGTTGCCAGACCGCATCGCTCAGCGTTTCTCGGATCGCCGCCTTGAGCCCTTCATGGTTGTCGCTGATCACCAGTTCCACACCACGGAGACCCCGTCCTTTCAGGCGCACCAGAAAGTCCTTCCAACTGCTTCGGCTCTCCCGATTCGCCAGTTCCACAGACAATATCTCACGCCGGCCGTCCCAGTTGATGCCGATGGCGATCAACACCGCCCGGTGACGGATCACGCCGGCATCGCGCACCTTCTCATAGCGGGCATCGAGGATCAGGTATGCGTAATCCTCGCTGAGACGACGCTCGGCGAACGCCGTGAGCTTCGCGTCCAGACTGCGAGTCATGCGGCTGACCGTGCTGGCGCTGAAACGATAGCCGCACAACTGCTCCGTGATCGCCTTCACCTTGCGCGTGGAGACACCCTGAACATACATCTGCGCCAAGGTGGCCACAAACGCCTTCTCGCTGCGCTGATACCGGTCGAAAACCTCAGTCGAAAACCGCCCATGGCGATCCTGAGGAACGCGCAGCTCGATCTTGCCCACACGAGTGATCAAGCCGCGCGTGTAATAGCCGCTGCGGTAGCCCACCCGGCCGGACGATCGCTCATGCGGCTGAGCGCCCAGACACTCGCTCATCTGCGCCTCCAGAGTCTCCTGAAGGGCCTCTTGCACCAGGTTCTTCAACAACTCCTGGTCACCGGACATCAGCTCTTCCAATCGCACCTGACTTCTGCTACTCTCACTGCGGGTCATGGTCACTCCTTTCGTTTGCCACTTCGGCTCTTGTTCTCACGAAAGGTTTACCATGACCTACTCTTTTGCAGAACTATTGCGACACTACCCCTTGCGCTTGACCGAGAACCGACCACGCGACACCACCGGCGACCCGCTGTCTTCTTCGCT
>CAZEJA010000490.1:0-1907 GCA_964512215.1 uncultured Planctomycetaceae bacterium | reverse complement strand
GTTCTCTTTGGGCAGTTGTAATACTGCATTTTGCCACAAAGACACGAGGTCACGAAGGTTTAAAGAGAAGGTAAGAGGATAAGAATTTTCTCATCACTCCCATAATATTCTCTTAACTTTTCAACTTCCCAACTTCCCAACTTCTTTCTTCTTCATGACTTCGTGTCTTCGTGGCTATAATTATTCAGGTTACGGAGGGTTGGTGGTGATTGACTGGTTCAATGAACAGAACAGAACACCACAACTCCTCTCTGGAAACACCGGAGGTGACCAATGCTTGATGTATTAGCCGTTGCTGCTCACCCAGATGATTGTGAAATCACGATGGGTGGGACAATTTGTGTGTTAAAAAAACTTGGCTATAAGGTTGGAATCTGTGATTTGTGTGCTGGTGAAGCCGGGACGTATGGCTCGGCGAAAATCCGTAAGGCTGAGTTACAGAAGGCTAGCGCGATTTTAGAATTGGATGCCCGGATTACCCTTGACATGCCGGACGGCAATATTCGTAATACGGAAGAAAATCGAATGAAACTGATCGAGGTGTTCAGAGAACACCGGCCGGAAATCGTATTTGGGTTTTACAATGAACTCACCCGCCATCCGGATCATTATTTTGCCGGACAATTGGTGAAAGAATGCTTGTTTTTGGCTGGCCTGGAAAAACTTCGATCCAGCCATCCGGCTCATCGTCCATCAGCGTTGATTTATTTTAAAGGGCTGAGAACGCAGGAGAAACCGGATTTTATTGTTGACATTTCTGACGTTTGGGAACAAAAAATTCAGGCAATTCAAGCGTATAAATCTCAGGTGACGGTTGAAAAGGAGGATGATAGCAATTCCAAAACCATCATCCGTACTCAAGCCTTCTGGGAAATTCTGGAAGCGCAGTCCCGCATCGCCGGAGCCATGATCGGAACAAAATATGGAGAATCGTTTTATTGTGATGCTCCGGCCAACATTACAGATATTCCTGCCGCGTTTAAGCGATAAGGAGTAATTTTTACCCTTTAATTCCTACTCCTGCCACTCCTTCGATAAATTGTTTTTGCAGGATAAAATAGACGATCAGGAGCGGGACAATCGATACCACTGCTCCGGCTAAGAGAAAGTTCCATCGGGCCGTGTATTCTCCGACAAAGGAGATCAGTCCCAAAGGCAGCGTAAACATATTTTGTTTATTCAGATATACCAATGGACGTAAGAGATCATTCCAATTGCCTAAAAATGAAATAATAAAGAGTGCGGATAATGGAGCCCTGGCAAGCGGAAGGAACACTTTCCAATAAATCCAAAAAGGCCCGGCGCCATCGACAACAGCCGCTTCTTCTAATTCCTTAGGAACATTCTCAAAAAAACTTCTTAATAAAAAGGTTCCGGTGGAGCCCACAAGCAATGACGGAACAATCAGGGGCAGATAGGTTCCGACCCAACCTAATTTAGTCATTAAAACGAATTCCGGGATAATCACGACTTCGACCGGTATCAACATGGTTCCAATAAGTAATCCAAACAAGAACTCTTTGGCTTTAAAAAACATGCGTGCAAATGCGAATCCGGCCAGGGAACAAGTCAGAAGCTGCCCACTAGAGGCCAATGTGGCAATAAGCATACTATTGCCAGTATATCGCAAAAAATTATATTTAAAAAGGACGGCATGATAATTTTCAGAAATGACAGCCCAATCTAGCTACCTGCCAAAATCCGGAGGATATTCATAGACAGCATCAAGCGTTTTAAAGGATGTGGCGAGCATCCAATAAAATGGAAAGGCCATCACAATACCAATAAAAAGAAGGAGAGCATATATAAAAATCGTAAAACCTGTTGAGTGTTTTTGCTTAATGGTTAATATTTATATTGCAGACTGCGATCTTTAAAATAAAAGTTCAGCGCCGTGATGATTCCAA
>CAZEJA010000489.1:0-1910 GCA_964512215.1 uncultured Planctomycetaceae bacterium | reverse complement strand
AAGTGAGCTAAAGTGAGCTAAAGTGAGCTAAAGTGAGCTAAAGTGAGCTAAAGTTGAAAGTGATTATATATCTTGGCCGATGTAATTTTTGGCTGTCTCTAATACGGCTTCAAGTGCATGTCGTCCATCGTTGGATAATTCCATAATATTTTCTATAATGTGAAATGAGTGCTTTCTCTTATTCCATATATTGCAAAATCAGTTATGAGGTCGACGGATCAGCAAAATTGGCGAAGGAGACGGGGAGGGAACCACTGACAACGACATCATTGCCGTAGCTGTCTTCCCCGTAGAATGTGATCGTCGTCGTGGTCAAAATTTGTCCTCGATCCTGAAGTTCTTTCAAGGGGGAACGGCTTTTATCGAAGGCTCGCACAACGATCACATTCACGGTCGCCTCACCATTGGCGTCTTCTGTTGCTGGAGGAAGCGTAAACGTCATGCCCATCGTGAAAGCCTCGGGCACTGCGCCGCCGTCAGTGCGCATGTGTGATACATGGTAGCTGGAAAAACGAATGGTATCAAATGCCGAGTTATTGTCAAGTTCCGTGGGGAGGCCCTCAAACGGAGAATCAGGGGGCTGACTTTGCAGGCTGATTGGAATTTCGTCATCATGAGTGTAGCCATCGGCTAAAACGTCTGATTTAAGCGACTGCCCGTCATTTACTGAGGTAACAGTCACGATCGAATTCGTGGTATTTGTAGCTAAGTCGAGTGGCTTTTCACAGCCACTCCCCAGATTGAGACTTATGACAATGAGCATCGCCAAAAACCATCGTAACACGGTTCTGTGTTTCATATCAATAACCTCTCTTGGAAAGTGTATGAGTAAAAATGTTTCTCTATTCATCACGCTCTCTCCTATGACGCATGAATCGTCACTGGGGTTTTTTAGATGGATTTTCCTGTGTCGCAGCAGGATGGGAAAGATTGCGAAGAATCCGTTTCACTTTCTGATCCTGGGTCTCAAAATCCGGATGTTCAGGCGTCAACCACGACTTATATATTTCGTTGGTTAACGCGGCTTTGTCTGCCGGTGTCGCCACGATTTTGGCAGTGATGATTACAAGTAATTCCGATTTATGTGTAGCGGTATACGTGCTTTTAAACAATTTTCCCAATATCGGAATATCTTTTAACAGGGGAATTCCGCCTTCCATATCCGTTTGCAATTCACTTATGTATCCTCCAAGCACCAGGGGCATGCCAGGCTCAAGATCTAAGGATGTTCTGAGTTGGCGTTTGTCCAATGCGGTTTGTCCGGTTCTTGCATAACTGAGAAAACTGGTCCTGGAGACTTCCTGGACAATCTCAAGGTTGATTGTATCATGATGAATTTTGGGAATCACAGCCAGCATAATCCCTGTCTCCTGATCCTTATACTGTGTGGTGACCTTGTCGGTGTCCTGATCAAGCTGCTCAACCTCCGGCACGGAGGTTACTGAGCCAATGAAAATTCTTGCTTTGCGGTTATTACGCACGAAAAGACGCGGCGTTGAGAGCACTTTAACCCGGTTTTGCGACGCGAGGGCTTGCAATCTGAGCAACAATCTGCCAGGCGCCAGGATTGCATACTGGAAATTTCCGCCAAGCGATTCCACTGATGGAAATTGTAACGAAAAGAGGGAGGATAGCGAGTCGCTTTCGCCCCCGATAGACACCTGTTCCTGGCCCAGGAACGTGCTTTCAAGAGAAAAAAGTTCTGTATCTTCGATTTCGACTTCGGCAATGAGCAGACTCAGGTACACTTGTAATGGTTGGACGTCAATTTCCTGGAGCAATGCCGTAATGTCGGCATATTGAGCCGGGGTCGCCAAAATAATAAGAAAATTCTCTGTCGACTGGGGGAAGTCTGTGAACTTAACGCCTTCGGCGGACTTTTCTTCACGTGTTACCCAATGAGCGGGAAC
>CAZEJA010000488.1:0-1916 GCA_964512215.1 uncultured Planctomycetaceae bacterium | reverse complement strand
GTCGCGGCTCGTGAAAGGACTACGGAGACAGATATGGGCAACTGGACAAGAGAGCAGGTTGCGGCGACGATTGACCATGCCGCACTCAAGCCGCAGATGACGGATGACGACATTCGCGCGAACGTGGAGATCGGCATCCAGTTCAAGACCGCCAGCGTCTGCGTGCGGCCGACGGACGTGGCCCTGACAGCGCAGATGCTGGAAGGCACGGGCGTTCTGCCGTGCGTGGTGGTGGGCTTCCCGCACGGGGCAAACCGCCCGGAGACCAAGGCGCTGGAAGCGAAACTCGCCATCGAAGACGGCGCCAAGGAACTGGACATGGTCATGAACGTGGGCAAGTTCCTCTCGGGCGACTTCGACCACGTAGCGAAGGACATCGCGGGCGTCGTCGCCGAAGCGACCGCCGCCGGCGACGTCAAGGTCAAGGTCATTCTCGAGACGTGCTACCTCACACCCGATCAGATCGCCCAGGCCAGCGAGATCGCCCGCGACGCGGGTGCGGACTGGGTCAAGACGTCCACCGGTTTCGGCGACGGGCCGGCCACGCCGGAAGCGATCGACGTGATGGTCAAGACCGTCGGGGACGCCATGGGTGTCAAGGCGTCCGGCGGCGTGCGGGACTACGAGACGGCGTGCGGATACCTGGACCAGGGCTGCACGCGCCTGGGCACGGCCAGCGGAACGCCGGTGATCATGGGCGAAGCCCCGGCCGGCGGGGAAGGCGAGTACTAACCATGAAAGCAGTCGTCTACTACGCCCCGGGCGATATCCGGGTCGAAGACGTCCCCAAGCCCGACTGCGGCTCGGGCGAGCTGCTCATCCGCGTCGACGCGTGCGCGGTGTGCGGAACCGACCTGAAATCCTACAAGGTGGGCAACCCGCGCATCCAGGCGCCGATGGTGATGGGGCACGAGTTCACGGGCGTCGTCGAGCAGATCGGCGGCGTCGGCGGATTCGCCCCGGGCGACCGCGTGGTGATGGCGACGTCGGTCTCCTGCGGCGAGTGCGCCTACTGCCGCAAGGGCTGGCGGAACCTCTGTGCGGACATCGCGCCGATGGGCTTCTCGTATCCGGGCGGCATGGCGGAGTTCGTGGTCATCCCCGCGCGGGCCATCGAGAACGGGCACGTCGTCAAGTGCCCCCACGGCATGCGCCCGGAACACGCAGCCCTGGCCGAGCCGACGAGTTGTGCGGTCAACTCGCTGTCGCACTGCCGCCTGCAGGGCGGCGAGACCGTGCTGGTGCTCGGCGCCGGACCGATGGGCCTGCTGAACGTCTGCGTCGCGCGCAGCGGGGGCGCGGGCAAGGTCATCCTCTCCGAGATCAACGACCAGCGCCTCGCGCAGGCGGAAGGGCTCGGCTGTGACGTGCTCGTCAACCCGACGAAGCAGGACCTTGCGAAGGTCGTCCTCGAGGAGACCGACGGCATCGGCGCGGATGTCGCGATCGTCGCCGCCCCGGCCGCCCCGCCGCAGGAGCAGGCCGTCCAGCTCGTCCGAAAGCGCGGCGTGGTCGTGCTCTTCGCGTCACTGCCGAAGGGCAAGCACATGCTCTCCATGGACAGCCGGGCGGTCCACTACGGCGAGCTGACCGTGGTGGGCACGAGCGACTCGACACCCGAACACGTGACCACGGCCGTCGAACTGCTGGCGTCCGGGAAGATCCCGGCCGAGAAGCTCGCCACCCACGTGCTGGGCCTCGACGACATCTTCAAGGCCTACGACCTGATGATCAGCGGCGAGTCGCTTCGCGTCGTGCTGAAACCATGAGAGCGATTGGCGATTAGCCATTAGCGATCAGGGAACGGCGCGCGGCGCACGAGCCGCGACCGCAAGGGAGCGGGCACTACGAAGCGGTTGCACTGAGCGTGTCCCCAAAAACTGGGCGCGGGTATAAGGTGGAATCGTCTCCGGGTA
>CAZEJA010000487.1:0-1929 GCA_964512215.1 uncultured Planctomycetaceae bacterium | reverse complement strand
CATCGACCAATGTCCATCCAACATCCGGCAACACAGCCTCATGCAGCGCCTTGGTGGCGTCTAGTGAGCCTTCCATAATCCGACCTACGCCAAGCCATTGTGCACCATAATTTTCATCATCATAAACGATCAGTTCGCGAACGGCTTCAACATTTCCCGCCTCTACCTTCTCAGCTAACCCTCTCAGCGCATTCAACTTGCTCACTACCCCACCTCCTGCGCCAAAGCCCAATCATGCGCACTCTTCCGCGCTGTCTCGGTCACGTTGATTGCGTAGAGGAAGATCACAACAAGCGCTGCAATGCAGGACAGCCAGTTGATGATAAACATTGCGGATTTGTGTTGGTCGTCGGTCATTGGTTCTCTCCCTCAACTTGCGCAATCGCTGCGGCAAATTCGTTGATGTCTTCATCTGAGAATGTAACGATATTCCCACCGCCGAAAGAACCGTGCACAAGCTTAACAAGATCAAACAGGCGTGGCGCTGCGGCTATTAGGCGGGCGTCTGCGCAATCAATGCCAATAACGTCGTATCTGTAAACGCTTTCATCTGCCTTTGCGGCGGTTTCGCCTGTAATAGATGGATCGCCAACTGCAAACTTCAGCAATTCACTTGCCCGAACCATTCCGTTTTCTGGCTGAAACAAAGGCTCTGCGCCTTGCATTCCTTTGCGTTCAAAGCCCATTACATAGCGCCGCCCGCTGTGAGTTGTGGCCAGATGCAAATTTCCTGGCTGACCCTGCCATGTCCATGGCCCTGGAGTATGCTTACTCATTTTTCTCTCCTTGCACATTTACGGCACAAGCCGCGATTGTCTTTCAGTTCTTCCATATCGGCAGGCAACATGCAGCGAATGCAGTCTGCCAGTCCTTGCCGCGCCAGATCTTCAGCACGCTCTTTTCGTTGTTGCTCGATATAATCCTCTTGCGCTCTGATTTCGTCAAAGCGTCGTTGTGTCGCAGACCGGTCACGCTGAGAAAGCGCACGTCCCGCAGCGCAGTCGCAGTAATCCAAAACGCTACCCTCTGGGGGCAGTGTGTGGCTGCGATAGCCCGCTGCGGGGTGGCCGGTGCCTCTGGTGTACTCGCCGGTGTTGTTGCATTTGCGGCAGGTCATCATGACGCAACCTTATAAACTTCACCAGCGACTTCATAATCAGCAGAAACCTTCTTGACGGTCACAGACATCAGGAAGTCATCGCTCCACGGCATCTTAGTTGTCACTGAGAATTCAAGCGCCTCAGTAAGGCTTGGGAACGGGCCAAACTCTGAGGCGGTGCCCTCAACTGATTCCTCTACAATAATCCATTTCATACCATCTCTCCTTGTTGCAATTACACTAAGAGCGCATCACCCCTATGTCAATAGTAAATGTGGCCACAAATATTGTTGACATGTGGCCACGCCTGCCTTACCAATAACATATGAGTAAAGCTACAATGATAAAGTTCCGTGCCACAACAGAAGACCGTGACCGGATCAAGGAGGCGGCCAAGCTGGATGGCTCAGACGCTTCTAAGCTAATGCGCGATGCAATCATGCGCCGCGTCAAACGGATCGAGCGAGCCAAGGCCCGCAAACCACAAGGAGAGACGGAATGACTGACAAGATGCTTTACGCACTATGGGCCGCAAACTGTGGATTTATGCTTTATCATATTCACATGGGGAATGTTGGTGCGGGATGCTTTAATGCGTTTGCGTTCGGGGCAACCTCCACCGCTGTGATTGTGGACTTTCTAGAGTGGATGAAAAATGACTGACCACATCAACCTAGACCGTGAGATGCGCGACCTAGCCCGCTGCGGCGTGGCCGTAGTGGCAATGCTGGTGGTTGCTGGACTGGGGGTGGCGTGGGTGGTGGTTGCATGACGTGGCTTATTGCCTGTGAGTGCTCTGGGCGCATCCGTGACGTCATGCTTGCGCGCGG
>CAZEJA010000486.1:0-1948 GCA_964512215.1 uncultured Planctomycetaceae bacterium | reverse complement strand
ACCCTGGACCTTCTGCATGCCATGCAGACGCGCTCCCAACTGCGCCACAGCCCCGAATGTCACACCCGCCGGAACGGCCCCTCGCGGGTCGTCCGACGGTCTGCACGAGCAATCATACGGGGATGCAGCCCACAGGTCAAGCCCTCCCGGTGAAATGTCCGCGTCGCAGCATCGCGTCCGCCTTTTTCGCCGATTCGGGGGAACCATTCGGTTGGGGTTACGTCCAACGTTGTGACCCTTCTGCGTTTGCGAGGATCGCGGCGGTTGCGGTGTATCGTTTCGGCGGCCGCCTGCCTCGACCCGGTGGGAGGGGCGCGGTACTATTCAGGTCAACTCACACGTAAAGGAGCTTGCGATGAAACGTGCAACCTTGATCGGTCTGGCGATGCTGGCGGCCTTGACGGCGACGGGGGTGACGCGGGCGGGAGAGATCGGCTACTCCGAGGACTTCGCCCTCGCGCCGGATCGGGCCGTCGCCCTCAAGCAACTCATCCCGGGCACGCAGGACTATTACTACTACCACTGCCTGCACTACCAGACCACCGGGCAGCGGGGGGAGTACGGCAAGATGCTGGGCCTCTGGATCAAGCGCCACGGGCGAACCAGCCAGGTGCGCGAGATCGAGCACCGCCAGGCCCTGCTGGACTACGAGAAGAGTCCGAAGACCACGCTGGCGTACCTGACGAAGCATCTGGGGCTCCAGTTCAATCACCAGCGCGAGATCCTCGGGCGCAAGCCGTCGCTGCCGACGAAGCTGGATCCGAAACTCATCAGCCGCGCGACGCTGACGGCGCGGGCGCTGGCGAGACACAAAGGGACGGTGGACGGCTTCGAGGCCCGCGCGTATGACTGGCTGATCTCCAAGGACATCGGCGGCGACCGCCTGCGCCACCTCCTGGGCAAACTGACGCGCCCCGACCTGCCCAATCTGCCGCGACTCGTCGTCGACGACCTGAACCGCAAGTACAGCCGCGGGTTCGGGTCGATGAAAATCCACCGGGCGCTGCTGCGGGACCAGCTCGACGCCTGCCTGGAGATGAAGCCCGATCTGCTGGCCAATACGAACTTCGTGACGACGTACCTCTCGAAGCTCGCCCCGAACCCGGATGCGGACTGGCAGTACGACCCGGCCGTCCGCCGGGCGCACCTGGACCGCCTGTGGGCGTTCGCCCGCACGCTGCCGCCGGTGCACAACTCGGTCAAGGCGCACGTGCTCTACCAGCGCCTCCTGCTGGACCGCTCGCAGGGCGTCTTCGACAAGGACCGCTTCATGACGTACATCAAGCTCCCGCGGTCCGTCTCGTACATCAACCCGAAGTACATCGCGTCGGCCGAGCAGAGACGGTACATGGTCAATCTGGGCAGCAACTACCAGGCCTACACGCTGCTGGGCCCGATCGGCAACGACGAGCCGCTCGTTCGCAGCTACCTGCAGCAGTTCTTCGTGGAGGAGGACACCTTCAAGCCGTACGCGACCTACATCCGCGACACGTACCTCAAGCCGCTGTTCGCCGAGACGAAGATTGTCAACGGCATCGGCGACATGGAGCAGTGGTACTCGATGCTCTCGCCCTCGGCGTACCGGGCGCTGAAGGACCGCGTCGATATCGATTTCGCGCCGACGAACAAAGTGATCTTCGGCGCCGACGAACCGGTCTCGCTGGATGTGTTCGTCAAGAACATGGGCGAAACCGGGCTGTTCGTGAAGGTCTACGAGATCAATGCCTTCAACTACTACCGCGACGCCGGGCGCGACGTGAACACGGACATCAACCTCGACGGGCTCGTCGCCAACGAGGAGAAGGTTCACAAGTACAAGGAAGTCGACCTGCGACGCGTCCGCCGCACGTTCAAGTTCCCGGCGCTGACCAAACGGGGCGTCTACGTGGTGGACTTCATCGGCAACGGCAAGAGCAGCCGGGCGCTGATCCGCAAGGGGCAACTGCGC
>CAZEJA010000485.1:0-1952 GCA_964512215.1 uncultured Planctomycetaceae bacterium | reverse complement strand
CCTGACCAACCGCTGCAACATGCGCTGCCCCATCTGCTTCGCCAACGCGGGCGTGACGGGCGCCGTCTGCGAACCGGACTACGCCGAAGTCGTCCGCCAACTCCAGACGTTGCGCGACCTCCGCCCGACGCCCTGCACGGCTATCCAGTTCACCGGCGGCGAGCCGACGATCCATCCCGACTTCCTCCGAATCGTTGAGATCGCCGGCGAGATGGGCTTCTCGCACATCCAGATCGCCACGAACGGCATCCGCCTGGCGGATCCCGAGTTCGCCGACCGCTGCTTCCAGGCGGGCCTGCACACGCTGTACCTCCAGTTCGACGGCGTCGGCGAGGAGGCCTATCGCGCGACGCGGAACTTCCCGGGCATCTGGGAGAAGAAACTGGCCGTCATCGAAAACTGCCGGCGCCTGGGCATGAAGATCTGCCTCGTGCCCACCATCCTCAAGGGCGTCAACGACGAGCAGGTAGGCGAGATCTTCCGCTTCGCGACGGAACACATCGACGTCATCAGCGCGATCAGCTATCAGCCGGTGTCGTTCAGCGGGCGGATCGACGAGGCGGAGCGAGCGGCGCGGCGCTATACCGTCGGCGACCTGGCCCACGACATCGCGGCCGCCTCCGGCGCCAGCCCGCTGCGCGACATGTTCCCGCTCAGCATCGTCGTGCCCCTCTCGCAGATCCTCGAAGCCCTCACGGGCAAGCCCAAGGTCCGCCCGAGCTGCCACCCGGACTGTGCGTTCGGCACGTACTTCCTGGTCGCGCCCGACGGGCGGGCGTACCCCTTCCCGCAGGTGATCAACGTCGAGGGGATGTTCACCGAGATGAACCGCATCGCCGCCCGCATCCGTCGCCGCGGGCGCGTAACACGTCTGGATCAGTGGCGGACGTTCCGCATGTTCAAGCGTCACTTCCACGCCGATGCGGCGCCGCCGGGACTGACCGTCCAGCGATTCATCCGCTCGCTGCAGGGGCTCGTCGACAAGCAGGTGGGGCGCGGCGAGGGCGAGAAGGAGACCTACAAGACGCTCCTCTGTGTGGGCATGCACTTCCAGGACCGGTATAATTACGACGTGCAGCGCGTCCAGCGGTGCGTCATCCTGTATTCGACCCCCGCGGGCGTGTTCCCCTTCTGCAGCTACAATTGCGGGCCGCAGTATCGGCCTCTCGTCGAGCGAGCCTACGCCAGGCTCGGCGCCGATGCCGCGGACGATTCCTCGGACGACGTGGTAGTCACGGAGAACCTGTCATGAGAACGATTGCGATGCTGCTGACGTGTGTGGCTGTACTTGCTTTCGCGGGTTGCGAGGAAGCGAAGATCCCCGCGGCCACCGGATCGGCCGTGGAGCGGAGCGTAACCGCCGGCGGACTGTCGGTCGGCGTCGGGCTGCCCCGCAGGACGTTCAAGGTCGGCGAGGTCTTCACGGTGAAGGTCGTCGCGGAGAACATCTCCAATGTCCCGATCCGGATCACCGCGCCGACGAACACGCCGGTGGTCGTGAAGATCTGGCGCAACACCGGCGACGCGTGGGACGAAGTGCTGCGGTTCCCGAAGAACGAGATGATGGTCACGCGGGTCTGGACGCTCGCGCCGGGCAAGACGCGGGAGTTCTCGCTCCGCCTGCGGGTCGAGCCCACCTGGCCCGTCGGGGAACTGCTCCGCATGAGCGGCAACCTGCACGGCCGGCCGGACGTGATCTCCGACGTGACCTTTGACGTGGAGCGATAGGCCTCCGGATGATCCGAGAGAACCCGACAGGCCGCCGCGACGCGGATGCGTCCTACACGGCTGCGGCGGAGCACTCCACCGCGGCCGCTCTCGGCAAGACGTACGCCCACGAGTTCCCCGCCTCGGACGACCCCGACAAGCGCCCGGACCGCGACACCGACGGGCACGTGCCCAGCGGCGACTACGTTCGCGACAGCGGCCCGCTGGCCGACTGCGTGACGCCC
>CAZEJA010000484.1:0-1965 GCA_964512215.1 uncultured Planctomycetaceae bacterium | reverse complement strand
CCGTCGGCGCGAAGTCGGTCCACTGGAAGTCGACCTCGCGCTTCTTCGGCTGGGCGGTGTGCACGTAGTTGCCGTCCTTGATGATGTGCACCTTCGCGAACGGCTCCGTGCCGACCAGCTTGATCTTCAGCGTGGGCTTGACCTTCGTGGTGAAGGCGTCGCCCATGAAATGCTCGCCGCACTTCACGTCGGCGATGATATTGTCGGTCGCGCCGTAGACGTGGCGGCGCTTCAGGCCCGTCAGCGTCGCCTCGCGCGTGGGCGCTTCGACCCAGACGGTGCAGTAGCTCATGTGCGTCGAGATGTGGTCGCTGGAAGCCTGGAAGCCGAAGCGGATGCCCATCTTCAGCGCCCGCGAGACGAACCCCAGCGGGCGCCACCCGCCGATGGACTTCTGAGCGGTGTTGCTGCGCGGGGCGCCGGGCATCTCGTAGTTCTGGCGGTCGCCCTGGTAGATCTCGACGACGGGCTCGACCTTGCGGTCGCTGTCGCGCCAGTCCGTGCCCATGTCCGTGCCCGACGTGTGACTCGCGCAGATGCCGTCGAAGTACCTCAGGTAGCGGTAGAGCATCTGCGTGTCGGGCGAACTGGGGCGCTTGGCATCCGCGGGCAGGTCGTCCATCGCCTTGCCCAGCCCGGGGCGGTACCGCGGCAGCGTCCGGATGCCGCGCCGGTCGAACACCACGTTGCGGTGCCCGTCCGGGTAGCGGTTGCTCCGCTCGTAGGTGAACATCGGCACGAACACGCCCGGCAGCGTCAGCATGTCGGTGGTCTTCTGCGTGATCCACCACGAATACTCGCGCCCGCCGCCGTTGTCGTGGTCGCCGTTGCCGATCCAGTCGAAGTCCGCGATGTCGATCGCGTAGCGCCACATGTCCATCAGCAGCCCGTCGCCCCCGCCGTCGCCGGACAGTTCCGTGTGCCGGTGAAACTCGCCGCGCCAGACCCGCACTTGCTTGCCGCCGACGGTCGTCCGGGCGGCCCGCATCCGGGCGATGTCCTTGACTTCGCGCGTCGTCCAGGCATCCGGCGTACCGGGCGTGGGCGCCTCGGCGGCGACCAGCACAGGTTCGACGCGTTTGCCTGGCGCCGGCGCGTCAATCTCCGCCATCATCAGTTCGTTGTTGATCCGGTCCGGCCACGGGTTCGGGCGTCTGGCGAACTTGAGCATCCCGCCCTCGCCGCGAACCTTCTGGGCCAGCCAGGACGGCAGTTGCCCGGCCGCGAATCGCCTGCCGTCGGTGGAACTGACGTACGCCACCGACCCGTCGGGCCTGGCGACCATCGCGGGGCGGTTGTCCAGAATGTTGTCCGTCTGCGGGACGACGAAGTCGGTCGACCACGCGTCGCCCCGGTAGATCAGCAGATGCTCGAACCACGTCGTGCCCGGCCCGCCGCGCTCGCCCATCCGCGGCGATCGCGCCGCCAGCCAGACCCGCCCGGCCGCGTCGCAGATGAGCCGGGGGACGGCGAACTTGTTGGCGTCCGAGGGCTTCTTCTTCACCGGAGCGCCCTTCTTGGCCGGGAACTCGAGCGCCTTCCAGACCGGCATGGCCGCCTGCTTGAGTTTCCCATCCGCCAGCACGCGGACCGCGACCGTCCGCTGCCGGTACAGGGCCGCCCCCTGCTCTTCCAGAGCGCCGAAGTCCTTGCCCCACAGGTCCGGGGCGCTCTCGTAGGCGATCCACAGGCGACCGGCCGGGTCGTAGGAAATGCTCGGACGCATCTCGCCCCGCGCGCTCGTCGCGACGGGAATCGACTCGCCGAACCTTCCGCCTGACCAGACGCGACAGTACACGTCGTAGTCGCCCTTGCCGTACGTGTCCCACGCGACCGCAATCTCACCGTCCTTCGAGGCCGCGATCGCCGGCGTCCACTCATTGCCCGGCCCGTCCGCGACGACGACGGGCTTGCCGAACACATCCCCTTCCTGTCGCGCCGCGACGATGTCCGAGTTCGTCTTGC
>CAZEJA010000483.1:0-1996 GCA_964512215.1 uncultured Planctomycetaceae bacterium | reverse complement strand
GCTGAAGGTCGGCGACTTCATCGTGGAAGTCGTCGGGCGGACGGTGACGAGCGTCAACTCGCTGCGAAACGCCGTCGCCGTAGTCAAGCCCGGCCGTACGATCCCCGTGAAGGTCCTTCGCGCGGGCAAGGGGAAGGTGGTGAAGGTGAAGATCGTCGAGCAGCCGGTGGAGATGGCTGCGGGATTCGGCGGCGCCGAAAAGCCGTCGCGCTCCGACGTCGGCCGCTACAGCCTGGAGGTGACGACGCTGACGCGCGACCTGGCGGCGCGGTACGGATTCGACCGGTCGGTCACCGGCGTGATCGTGACAAGCGTCGCTGCGGACAGCGACGCCGCCGAGCAGGGCCTGATCGTCGGCACGGTCATCACGCGGGTGCAGGGCAAGGACGTCCGGACGGCCGAGCAGTTCGACGGGGCCCTGGAGGATGCCGACACCGGCGTCCGCCTGCGCGTGGTCGACCGCGACGGCGGGGCGAGGTTCGTCTTCGTCACCCCCGCGAAACGCGACAAGTAGACCGGGACAGACAGTTGCTCGGGTGCCACCTTCAAGCGGAGTCCCGACGAAGTCGGGATGGAGCTTGTGGGTGCTCTGGGGGTCCAGGCCCGCACCCACAAGCCTCCCGTTGGGAGGCTTGAAGGTGGCACCCGACGTCTCCCCAAGGGGACAACCGGCTACCGCCTTGACTTGCCTCCATGCAGATGGTCTGCTGGTTTCGATGACGGGGGGCGATGAAGGAGCGGACCATGCCGACACGACGTGTTGCCGCCGCGATGGCGATTGTACTGGCGCTGAGCGTGTCCACGGGCCTGGCGGACGACGCGAAGCAGGCCCGTGAGATCCTGACGGCAACGGGCGTGACAGGGGGGCTGGTCGTTCACCTCAACTGCGGCGACGGAGGCTTGACGACTGCCTTGCGCGCCACCGAGCGTATTCGTGTGCACGGTCTGGCGACTGACGCGACGGATCTGGCTGCAGCCCGAACCCACGTTCGTAAGGCAGGGCTGGCCGGGAGCATCTGGATCGATCCGCTCGAAAGCGCTCGCCTTCCCTACGCGGAGAACATGGTCAATCTGCTGGTGTCGGAGGACCTCGATCCCGTGTCGATGGACGAGGTGCTGCGCGTCCTCACGCCGCGCGGCGTGGCGTACGTCCGAAAGGGCAACGGGCCTGGCCGCCGCAGCCCTGGCGAAGGCGGCTGGACGAAGACGGTCAAGCCCTGGCCCGCGGACATCGACGAATGGACGCATTGGCTGCACGGGGCAGACGGCAACGCGGTGGCCCGCGACCGCCGGGCCGGTCCGCCGCGGCGCCTGCAGTGGATCGCCGCCCCGCTGTGGTCGCGTTCGCACGACAGCGCCCCGAGTGTAACGGCCTTCGTATCGGCACGCGGGCGGGTGTTCGCGATGGTCGACGAAGCCCCCGCGAGCATGGACGGATCGGCGCCGGACAAGTGGTTCCTCGTCGCCCGCGACGCCTTCAACGGGCTGGAACTGTGGCGCAAGCCGATTCCCGAGTGGGGCTGGCGGACCTGGAGCCCGAAGTACACCGTCCGCTTCACGATCCCCACGCACATGCCGCGGCGCCTGGTGGCCGTGGGAGACCGCGTCTACGCGACGCTCGGATTCAACGCGCCGCTGACCGAACTGGACGCCGCGACGGGCGAGGTGCTGCGGACCTTCGCGGGGACGAAGTTCACCGATGAAATCCTGTGTGTCGACGGACTGCTGGTCGTCGCGATCAACCAGGGCGCCCAGAAGCCCGGGCCGTTGAAGGGCGAGTCGCCCATGCCCGTCCGCAAGTCTGTAGCAGCCATCGACACGCGATCCGGGAAGATGCTGTGGAAGACGGGCAACTACGTCGGGCTGCGGTCGAAGACCGGCGCGATGGAGCGGATCAGCCACCTCTCCATGGCCGCGGCGGACGGGGCGGTGTACTTCGTCGACGGTGACGAGATCATCAGCCTGGACCTGGCCGACGGCGGCGAGCGGTGGCGCA
>CAZEJA010000482.1:0-2005 GCA_964512215.1 uncultured Planctomycetaceae bacterium | reverse complement strand
GCAGCGCGAAGCGCCTGAGGGCGAGCGGCTCGGGGTCGCAGCTTCCGTTGTGCCGAATCCGGGCGACCGTGACGCGGTGCTGGACCGACGTGCCTTTCGGCTCGGGCCAGTGGCTGGTGCCTCGGTGTCGCAGGGCGCCGCGATCGGTCACGTACATGAAGATGTTGGCCGCCGCCTGGAACGCGCCGCGTTCGGTGACGGTGTTGCGAAGCTGCCAGCTCTTGGCCAGGTCCTCCTCGGTGTGAATCGCCAGCGGGCGCACGCCGTTGGACAGGATGCTGATGGCCGGGTAGCCGCCCAGGGGGAAGTGCGCGCTGTAGATCGGGTGGTCCTTGCCCACGGGCGCCAGTTCATACTGCCCGAACAGCTTGGCGTACACCTGCTTGATGCCCCTGCTGAAGGCTTCGCCCTTGCACTCGGTGACGCTCAGCAGGCACCCGCCCTGCCAGACGAACTCGCGAAGCTTGTCCAGTTCCTTGTCGGTGAATTGCGGCGTCTCGGCGCCGGAGATATACAGGATCGGCGCGTCGTGCAGTTCCTTGACGGGCACCTTCAAATTCACGATCTGCCAGTTGACCGTCTTTTCGAACGTGTCGCTGATCCACCGCGTCAGCGTGGCCATGTCGCGCGGGCGGTTGTTCCAGTCGCCCTTGAACTCGAGCTTGTTGAACAGCACCGGATGCCGCCCGCGGATGAGGAACAGCAGCGCGAAGCCCGTGTCGCTGACATGCAGCGGGCGCGAGACGGGCTTCTGGGCGGCCGGATCGTCCGAACCGTCGTCGGGAATCTCGTTGGCGGGGTTGTCGTGCGTGCCCAGCCACGACCCGTCGGGCTTTTGGGCGTTGATCAGGTTCGTCGCCCCGATCTTGTACCAGTCCTGCGTGCCGAAGTACTTGTACCCCGCGGCCAGCCCGACGCGCTCCACGCCGTACAGGTAGTAGTAGCCCTCCCGGCTGGTCGTCCAGTTGCCCACGGACCGCGAGAAGTTCTTGTCGAACCACGCCAGCCCGCGAATGATGTGCTTGTTGTCCATCTTCTTGCCGCACCCGACGAACTCCTGCGAGTTCAACTCGTCGAAGCAGACGTACAGGCTGGCGACCCCGCCGGCGGTCATGGTTCCCGTGGCGGCCTGCGGGCCCGACTTGCCGCGGTAGTTCCACCCGCCGTCGGGAAGCTGCGTGCTCTGCCAGTGGTTCATCACGGCTTCCCAGTACTTCATGGGCACTTCCACGTCGGACTGCTTCGCAGCCCACACGCCCAGCAACCCGAACTGGCTGTTCGAGTTGTCCCACCGCTTGTCCGCCACGCCGGGCTTGGCCGGGTACGTGTGCCTGCCCGCGAAGGAGGCCTCCCAGAGCCTCCGCGCCTCGTCGCGGAGCTGCCCCTGGTAGCGCCGCTTGGTCTGGCGGTTGACGGCCAGCCAGGCGTTGCAGCGCGTCACGAGCGCGTAGGTGGTGTCCGCGGGGGTCTTCTCCAGCCACTCGATCGCTCTCTGGATGCGCGGGTCCTGCGGGCTGATGCCCGACTCGAGCAGGGCGTAGACGACCAGCGCCGTCGGGCCCGTGTCGTGGCTGTTGTCCTGCCCGGCCCGGTACGGCTGCCAACTGCCGTTCTTGTACTGCTTGGAGAACAGGTACTCGATGCCCTTCTGGATGGCCTGCTCGACGCCCGCGTCGGAGAACGGCTCGTTCCGCAGGGCGCCGGGCGCCAGGCCCGTCGGGCCCACGGGGCTCTTCAGCATGGCTGCGGCGCGGAGCTTGGCCCGCGCGGCGGCTTGCGCTCTGGCGTTGGCTTCGTTGGAAACCGCCGCCGTGCCCACGTTGCGGTCGGCCAGAGAACTCATGCCGCTGCTGCCGCGCCCGCCCCCGCCGACGGAGTAGTGGACCGTGTGGATCGAGACCGGGCGGTAGCGGTTGAGGATGTCGAACGTGCGGATGATCCGCGCCCAGTTCTGGAACTGCCCCGCGACGGGCGCCCCGTCCGAGAGGTACACCATCGTGTCCAT
>CAZEJA010000481.1:0-2008 GCA_964512215.1 uncultured Planctomycetaceae bacterium | reverse complement strand
CAAAGCGTAACCCACGATCTTGAGACCGGGGCAGGTCAATCCATTATGTCTATTGTCAAACGTCCCTACGGGACTACCCACGCCACGCTACGCACCCTCGACCTCAGAACTTCACATCCATCGTCTTCGCGCTGTCCGCGCCGACGGACTGGACGCCCTTAAACGTCTTGACGCAGTCGCCCTCGCCGACCTTGACGGTGTAGGCGCCCTTCTTGAACACCTTCGGCCGGAAACTCCCGCCGTTGATGCGGAGCGTGTAGACGACCTCGCCGCAGGATTCGTCGATCACCTGCACGACCGGGTTGGTCTGCCCGGTGATCTTCAGCGTCGGCAGGTACGCGACGGCTTTGCGCCCGTAGTTGTCTTCCTGATCGACCGTTTTCGGCCAACCTTTGTACTGCTTGGTCGTCGGCGAGGTGATGTCGACGTTCCGCGGCCAGCATTCGAAGGTGATCTTGCGGGTCTTGCAGTCGAACTTCGCCACGCCGAACCCCGCCGCCCGCGTCGTCAGCTTCGTGCCCCCGTTTGGCTTCTGGCCGGGGTTGGCAGCCGCCCACATCGTGACCTTATTTCCGAACCCGTCGAGGTGCTCGCCCGTGTACTCCGGGGCGCCCGGGGCGCGGTTCTTGCCCGGCGTCAGCGGGCTCCACCATCGCAGGTACAGGTTCGCGATGGACGGTACGCAGAAGCTCCAGCCGGAGTCGTTCCAGTCGTCGACGCCGTGGTGGATGACCGTCCCGAGGTGCTGGTCGCCGCAGAGCATCACCGCGAAGCCCTTGCGGATCTCCCGCAGGGCGCGGTTCCGCCCGGACTGCGGCCAGCCGTTGGAGTCCATGTCCGCGTGCAGGCGACCGCCGACCCGCCCGTGGATGTGGGCGGCGTTGGCGAAGACGGTCTGACTGAGCACGCACTTCATGTCCGCCCCGGTCCAGTCCGTCGACCAGTCGCGGAGGAACTTCAACTGCCGCTCGCCCAGCAGCACCGCCCCGGGCACGTCGACCGACTTCGGATCATAGTCCGGGTTGCGGATGTGGTCCGGGCGCGGGCCCTGTTGGGGAACCAGGCCCTTCGGGCCGGACTTGAACTTCCGGTCCTCGACAACCGCGAAGCTCACCCGCCCCACGCGAAGGGCCGTGTAGTACACGCCGATGCCGCGCAGAATCGGCGTGGGGTCGTACGGGTCGGGCAGGTGACTGGTCTGGGCCCGCTCGACCTGCTTGACGTACTCCACCGGCGCGGCGTACCCGCCGTCCGAAGCGCCCCCCGCGGTGGACTTCTTCCCGCTCGCGCCCCAGATGTTCGGCTGCCCCACGTCGTGGTCATCGGGGATCGTCACGGTCGGGATGTTGCGGATGATCTCGCCGAAGTCCCGCCCGAACTTCAGCCAGGCCGCGTAATGCTTCTTGTGGTCGTACACCTGGTCGCCCGAGAAGAACAGCAGGTCCGGCTGGATCCGCTGGACGTTCTTGATGAGGTCCATCCGCGAGATGTCCCCGCCGTGCGAAGCGTGGATCGAGTTGCCCGTGAAGAAGACGACTGTAATCGTCTGCTTGTCAACCGGGTCGCGCTGGATCGTGCCCCCGTACGTCGCAGCCTTGCCGTGACGGACGCGGTACTCGACCGCCTTGGTCGCGTCCCACGTCTCCACGCGGAACGGCGCGGTCCAGCCGTCCTCGATCACCTTCGTGGTGGCGACCTGCTTCCACGCGCCGCCCCGCTTGACCTCCAGGCGGACCGTGCGGTCCTCGCCTTCCTGCAGCGGATAGAGCTGCGCCGTGAGTTTCAGAATGCTGTCATGCACCGTGTACAGCGCAAAGCAGATGACCTTGTCGCGGGCCACATCCGGAATCGCCAGCACCGACTTGCCCTTGGCGGGTTTGGCCGGCTTCTTCGGTGCCGCCCCGAACGCCCCGCCGACCAGAAGCATCGTCACCGTCACCAGCGTCGTCACGCGTGTCTTCATCTCTTCCTGCTCCTCTTCCAGTGTCCGCCGCCCCTGCCGCCGCCG
>CAZEJA010000480.1:0-2015 GCA_964512215.1 uncultured Planctomycetaceae bacterium | reverse complement strand
CACAGGAAAGCATCCGCTGCTTCTTCAAGGAGCAGGGAGTAAAAAAAACGCCCGAAACATACAACGCAAGACATTGAACACGCTGCAACATTTCATAGAGAAGGCGGCCAGGGAGAACAGCACCCCCTACCTGTTCTCTCAGCAACCAACGCTTCATTTTCGCCCCCAACAAAGTCGCTGTCCTAAATGCAAAGCAGCGTTGAAGGTTCAGAAGACGCGGGTGCGAACGTTGCGTACGCTTCCTCTCGGTGAGTTCTCCGCTCACGAAACGTTGATGCATTGTGACCGGTGCGAGAACAAAACGGTGTATATGGCCAAGGATCTGTCTCGCATGGCCCCTGCCGGCTGCATCTTCGGCTATGATGTTCTGGTCTTCGTGGGTAAAGCGCTGTTCTTGCGCCAGCGCCAGACCGAAGAGATTATCGACGAACTGCTCGCACGAAACGTCCGTATCAGCCCCAGCGAAGTTGAGTATCTCGGCAAGAAGTTCGTAGTCTACCTTGCGCTGGCTCATAAACAAGCCGCACCCCGGATCAAGAACGCCATGTTGAAACGGGGCGGCTATGTGCTTCATCTGGATGGCACTCTCGATCGGCGCGAACCGGTGCTGCTGACAGGTATGGACTCCATCTCTGAGACCGTCTTGGGCAGCGTTAAGCTGCCTTCGGAAAAGACTGAGCAGATTATTCCTTTCCTCAAAGAGATCCAGAAGCGTTTCGGAAAACCTCTGGCGACGGTTCACGATATGGGCGCAGGCATCCTCTCCGCTGTCGAGACGGTGTTCCCCGGGAATCCGGATTTTATCTGTCACTATCATTTTCTCAGAGATATCGGCAACGACCTGCTCGATCGCGACTACCAGGCCATTCGCAACCGGCTGAGCAAGCATGCGATCTGCGGTAAACTCCAGTATCGTGCGAAACGACTGAAACTGCAGATCGATCAACACCCGAAGCTGATTGGCAACTTTGTCCAGAGTCTCCAGCACGCCACTGAACCGTCCGCACACATTGACTCCATTCCCCTGCTCTCGGCCTACAGCCTGATCCAGTGGGCGCTCGCAGGCAAGAAGCAGGGGGACGGCTACGGGTTTCCGTTCGACCGCACCCAAGTTGTTTTTGCCAAGCGACTGTTCTCAGTCTATTCACAGCTTGAACCTATCAAGGACATCCATTTGAGGGGGCAGTGGCGTGACAACATCCCGCTGCTTGATCTTTCCCATGATCTGAAGAAGGTCGCCACTGATCGTGGACTCCAAAAGATGATCGATGAGTTTGAAGCCAAAGCCAAGGTCTTCGACCAACTGCGCAAGGCCATGCGAATCGCTCCGGCGGGAGGCGCCGATGGCCTCAATTCCGGCAGCGACCCAGCCGCGATGGGTCCCATCAAGAAGTCGGTCACAAAGTTCCGTAAACGCATCACTGCCCGTTCCGACTATCCATCCCATACCGGTTACAAGAAGATGATCGGGCAGATCGACAAGTACTGGGACAAACTCTTCGCTGATCCAATTCTTGTTCAAACGCCCACCGGCCCGATCCTTATTCAGCCCCAGAGAACGAACAACATTATGGAACGATTCTTCCGTGACTTCCGGCGCAATGCCCGCCGCAAGAGCGGAACCAATTCCATCAGCAGAGCCCTTCAAAGCATGATCGCCGACACGCCCCTTGTGAAGAACCTGCACAACAAGCAATACCTCGCCATCCTTCTCAACGGCCTCCCCTCTCTCGAAGATCGCTTCGCCCAGATAGACATTGCTGCGGTACGCCGTGAACTTCACGCTGCCGGACAGTCCCTCGACAAAGTCCCGCCCAAGATCCGCAAAGTCATCGACTGCCCCGCGTTCCCTGATGTCGTCTCCAACTTGTTTCAGAAGTGCGCCTGATATGACATAATCCAACCGAGTTTTGTGACAATAGAGTCAAGGCCTGTTATTGAAGCGTGAGTTGCGCTGGGAGTAAACCAGGGTTTGACAGCCGGACTATTGACACACGATAATGCCATACGTTCGG
>CAZEJA010000479.1:0-2025 GCA_964512215.1 uncultured Planctomycetaceae bacterium | reverse complement strand
CACCCCGACGACCTGTTGGCCGGGAGCCGAGGCCGGCTACTTCATCGCCGTGGACAGCAGCGGGACGATCACACCACAATGAAACGACGATTCACAGAATCGGCGGCGTGCCTGCTGCGAGCCCACTGCCCGACGTGCCGGGACCTGGAGGGGGGCAGGACGTGGCGGGCGAGCCTGCGAAACGGTTTCGCCCTACCCGGGGATGCGGTGGACTTTCCCTGCCCGCACGGCGGCGGCTGGGGCAAGCCCCTCTCCCGCGGGCTGGGCGACACGATCGAGAAGCTCATCACGAAGCTGACCTTCGGGCGGGCGCGGACCTGCGGGCGATGCCGCAAGCGACGGGACCGCCTCAACCGGCGGGTCCCATATGGGAACGGCAGCGAGTAGCGATTCGGCGCGAGCAGGGGCCAAGGGGCTGAGGGACCAAGGGGTCGCCCCCCCATCGTCCGCCCCCAAGCCCAGGCATTGCGCTGCCCGGGCACCGTTTCTGTCGTAGCGGAAGGCTGATAGCTGACAGCCCCCCCTGCCTCTCTCTCACCGCCCCCGCACTCGCCGCGTCTTTGCCAAGGTGAACGAGATCGTCGAGCCCTGGAAGTCCAGCGTCACCTTGCCGGCCGCGATGGGGATGCGGTAGATCAGCGTCATGCGCAACCGGGCGGCGGGGTGCATCAGCAGCACGGTGCGGTTGGGGCCGCGGACGAATTCGGGCAGGTTACGGCTGGGGGGCTTGAGCGGGTTGTGCCCGAGTTCGCGATAGGCCGTCATCTTGCCCTGCGTCCAGCCCTTGCCCGCGGGCTTGACCGTGTAGACCGGGCGGATCTCCTGCCCATCCGACAGACGCAGCAGCACCTGGCTGCTGTCGAACAGGCTGGCGGGCGTGATCCGCCATCCGGCGAACGGCGGCGAGGGGCAGAGGTAGTCGGGCAGAATCTGCTCGAGCTGGGCCTTCTGCTTGGCGGGCAGGTCCCAGGCGTCGCGCTGGATCAGGCGCCGCGCCTTGGTCGCGCGATCCACGGCGTCCGGGTGCGGGAGAATGGGCTGGGCCTCGACTTCGACGTAGATCACCATCTCGTCCGACGTGGTCGGGGCGATGTGCACCGCCTCGGTCTGTACGCGCGTCCGCTGTCCGCCGGTGCGGATCATGTCCAGGCGCGGCGCGATGAGGCGTTCGCTGAAGCTCGAGCGCGGACGGGCGGCCCGCAGTGTCACGCGCCACGCGTAGGGCCCCAGCCAGCCCGGCTCGCCGTCCGTGCGGCGCTCGTAGCCCAGTAGCGTGCGGACCTCGTGGTTGTCCGGCTCGAGTTCCAGCGCCTTGGCGGCCGCCTCGTCGCCCAGTTCCTTCTGGGCGTGCCACTGACACCACACCCACAGTTTCGCCAACTCCATCGCGTTCGTGCCGGCCCTGGCGCGGCGGATCTTGCCCTCCGCCGCCCACGCCGCCAGCGTGCAGTCCTCCATCTCCGTCCGGAGACGGGCCTGCTTGCACCAGTCGGCCAGTTTCGTCAATGCCCGCACGTCCTCGCCGGCTACCTTCCGCCGGGCGGGATACTCGAATTCCCGCAGGATCCGCACCCGCAGGTCGGCCGACTCCTTCGTGAGCTTCTGCTCGCGGCACCACGTGACCAGCGCCCGCAGCGATTCCACGTTCGTCCCGGCCGCGGACAGCTTGACCGGATACTCCGCCCGCGCCGCGGACATCAGGCAGTCGTCCGCGTCGTCGGGCAGCTTGCGTTCCTTCAACCACGCCGCCAGCTTCCGCCAGCCGTCGGCGCCGCTGTCGGGCAGGCCCACCCGCTGCGTGCCCACCGAAACCAGAAACGTCCGGCGCTGCTCCGGCAGATCGTGCTCGTCCGCCCACGTGGCCAGTTCGTCGACCACGGCGTCGTCGGTCAGGTCCGCGGCGGCCGCCTTCTTCTCGAACGCCGCCAGGTCCGCCTGCTGCCGGGCGGTCTGCTCGCCGCCGGTGACGTGCCTCGACCAGGCGGGCTCGGCCGGCACGCGACGGAACGTGAACCGCCACTGCTC
>CAZEJA010000478.1:0-2030 GCA_964512215.1 uncultured Planctomycetaceae bacterium | reverse complement strand
CATGGGTAAGCTCCTTTCCGAAGGAAACCCGTCGCGTCAGACTCCCCTCACCAGCGCCCTTATCGGGAGAATGCGGCAAGGGGTTTACTACGCCCATGGTCGTGGGAACGCCCGAAACCCGTCGCTCCCCCACGGGATGACGGAGTTGCGAGGCGGCCCTACTTGTCCTTTTGCCGGGGCAGCACGCCCAGCCGCCGGTTCGCCTCGCCGATGAGCTTCAGTTGATACGCCCGCGCGTGGTCGGCCGTCACGTTCCACGACCCGTCCTGCCCCGAGTGATCGAACACCCACAGCAGCGCCAGCGCGGGCCGCGCTGCTTCCACGTCGCCTAAGAGCTTCTCGAATGCTGCCCGTTCGGCGGCGGGGCCTTGCTTGGACACGTCCACGCCGAACTCGCCGACGATCAGCGGCTTGCCCGCCCCGGCCGCCGCCGCGGCGGTCGCCTTCAGCAGTCCGCCCATGTCCACCTTGCGGTCCGCGAAGGCGCCTGTCCGCGCTCCCGGGTAGACGTGGACGCTGACGGTATCGATCGGATTGGGATTGTCGCGAAGCAGGACCTCGCGGAATTGGGCCTCCGTGTCCGCCTTCCAACTTCGCTCGGCCGTGTTGTGCCAGGCATGCGGCCGCGGTAGCGCGTTGCCCGACAGGATAGCGCGATGCGGGTCGAGCTTGCGGACTTCCTTCGCGCAGGCGGCCAGCACCGTCACCACGTGTTTCGATGTCACGTCGTCCCGCTCGGACCGCGTCTTCGGCGTGCCGAGTTGGGGAACGATCTTCGGGCGGTGCTTCGACGCGTTCGGCAGGTCGGCGGCCAGGGCATACTCGTTGCCCACCTCCCACGCCCAGATCGCGGGCGAGTCCTTGTACCGCCCTACCACCTCGCGGATGTACGTCCGCAGGAGCGCGTGTGTCTTGCTCTCGACGTTGCCCAACTGGTCCATCGGCTCGCCGGCCAGGTCGGGGAACGTCGAGAGATGCCAGAACAGGCTGGGGATCAAGCCAATCCCTTCGGCCTCGGCGGCAGCGACGAACGCATCCAGCCGCCGGAAGTACTCCGGTCGATCTGTGCGATACAGCGTCCAGTCTCTTGGCCAGAACCCCCCGCACATGAACCGCACGACCGGAATCCCGTGACGCCGCAGCGTCCGGAAGCCCTCCACGTACGACGTGTCCTTTGCATCGCGGATCGTCCGGGAGAACGCGCTGAAGTAGTTCACGCCGAACCCGCGGAAGGCCCGCCCGTCCCTCATCAGCACATCGTCGCGCACGTAGAGCCCCCGCAGGACGGCCTGACCCCCTTCCCCCGCCGGCGCGCAGCTCATCGCCAACCCCGCCATCACCATAACCACGCCTGCTGCACGACTCATCACAAGCCCTTCTCCTTCTCCGTGTCCGTTTCCGCCCGTGCGGGGACATTGTGGTCGCCCGGCGGGTTCGATGCAACGGGCCAGCCCTTCCGTCCGCGATGGCGACGAATTCGCTACGCGGGGTACGTCGCATCAGGCAGGACCGAGTACAATGGCGCCGCAGCACTGCGTCATGGAAAAGGAGCAACCAGTGACACGCCGGGGCTCCTGCCTCCAATGACAGCCGACGAGTCCCAATCGAGGACGGACCGATGAGACGACGGGAGTTCATGCGACATGCCGCTCTGTCGACGGCTGCGATGGGGGTAGCGGGACTTCGGGCGCGGGCGGCGCAGCGGGCGGCGGACCGAAAACGAAAGGAGCGTCCCCCTTTGCGAGATCGGATCGTATCTCAACTCCGCGCGGAAGACGCGAAGATCGAGACGGTGGAGCTGTACGGCATTCACGTCGACGCCGAGCGGCGATTCTCCTTCGGCGTCCAGAAGCACCGTCAGCACGCGTTCATTCGCTTTGTCGCCGGCGACCACAGCGGTTGGGCGGAAGCCAACCTGGGCTACAACAAGGAACACCCCCGCATTCCATTCGCCAAGCGAATCTGGCGGATGAAGTGGTACACCGGGCTCAAGGGCATGACCGTGGGCGAGGCGCTGACACACCAGCGCG
>CAZEJA010000477.1:0-2048 GCA_964512215.1 uncultured Planctomycetaceae bacterium | reverse complement strand
TGCGTTAGATACAATGAGGGGGATGGACATGTACGAAATCAGCGTCGAGGGGCGATTCCGGGCGAAGCATGCGATCCGCCTGGGTGACGGTTCGTTCGAGCCCGCCCACGAGCATCTCTGGGGTCTGAGAGCGACGTTCCGCGCCCAGAAGCTCGACGAGACATCTGGTGTCGTGATTGACTTCGTGCAGGTCCGGGAGGCGATGGAGGCGATGGCGGCGGAGTTGAACGGGCGCGACCTCAACGCGATGGACACGTTCCCCAGTTCGGGCCCGTCGGCAGAACTGGTGGCCCGGTAAGTCGCGGTGCGCCTCGGACAGATTCTCGGCGCCGGCTGCGTGCCCTACCGTGTCGAAGTCACCGAGGCCGTCGGATGCACGGCCGCCTACTACCCGGGCGGCCCGTGAGCTTGACGGGCGCCGCCGACGTACATAGGATTCGCCTATGAAGCACAAGTGCGACAAGTGCGACCGGCCCGCGACCGTCCACATGACGGAGATTGTCGGCGGGGAGAAGATCGAGAAGCATCTCTGCGAGCCGTGCGCCGCCGCGGAGGGCATCGCGATTACGGCCAACATTCCCATCAGCAAACTGCTGGAGGATTTCGTCCTGCAGACGTCGAACCAGGTCGAGCCCGATTTGACGTGCGACGTGTGCGGCATGACGTTCGCGGAGTTCCGCGAGCACGGGCACCTGGGCTGCCCGAACGACTACGACGCGTTCGAACCCGCGATGGGCGGTCTGCTCGAGCGAGCCCATGACGGCGCGACGCAGCACGTGGGCAAGGTGCCCAGCCGGGCGGGCACGGACCAGAAGAAGCAGAACACACTGCTGCGACTGCGAGCAGACCTGAAGAAGGCGGTGCAGACCGAGCAATACGAACAGGCCGCCGCCCTGCGGGACCGGATCAAGGAGATGGAAGCGGGATGAGGCTGGGCGACCTGACACAGCGAGCGGGCGAGTGGCTTCGCGGGGCGGGGCCCATGCACGACGTCGTCATTTCGTCGCGGGTCCGCCTCGCGCGGAACCTGGCCGGCGTGCCCTTCCTCGCACGGTGCTCGCCCGCGCAGACGCAGGACATCGAGACCCGCCTGCGCGAGAACATCCTCGCCGCCCCCGTCGCGCAGGACGTGTTCTACGTGGACCTGGCCGCCGCGGGAGAGGTCGACCGCCAACTGCTGGTCGAGCGACATCTGATCTCGAAGCAGCAGGCCGACGCCACACACCCGCGCGGCGTGGCCGTCAGCGGCAGCGAGAAATCCGCCATCATGGTCAACGAGGAGGACCACCTCCGCATCCAGGTCCTCCGCAGCGGGCTGCAGCTCGCCGACGCCGTCACGGAGATCGACCGCATCGACGACCTGCTGGAGCAGCGCCTCGAGTACGCCTTCCACCAGCGGTACGGCTACCTGACCGCCTGCCCGACGAACGTCGGCACGGGCCTGCGCGTGAGCGTCATGCTCCACCTGCCCGCGCTGAAGATGACGGGCGAGATCGAGAAGGTCGTCCGCGCCGCACGCGACATGCGCCTGGCGCTGCGGGGCCTCTACGGCGAGGGCACCGAGGCCACCGGCGACTTCTTCCAGGTCTCCAACCAGACCACGCTCGGGCGCGACGAGCAGCAGATCGCCGAGGATTTCGGCTCGCTGATCATCCCCGAGTTCATCAACTACGAACGCCGGGCGCGGGAGTCGCTGCTGCGGAATCGCACCGCCGCGCTGGACGACAAGATTTTCCGCGCGATGGCGCTGCTGCGGTCGGCGCGAATGATGAGCAGCGATGAGACGATGTACCTGCTGTCGCTGCTGCGTCTGGGCGTGAACCTCGAACGGGTCAAGGACATCGACCTGCGGGTCGTCAACGAGTTGTTCCTATTGACCCAGCCCGCGCACCTGCAGCGCATCCTCGCCCGCGAGATGGACGGCCCCGCCCGCGCCGAGGCCCGCGCGGAGTTCATCCGCGGGAGACTGGGGTTGAACTGAACGTCGTCCGCGCGGGGGCGGCAGGCCCCCGGCGGGAACCGTACGTATCGGAGAACGGCATGGCGAT
>CAZEJA010000476.1:0-2061 GCA_964512215.1 uncultured Planctomycetaceae bacterium | reverse complement strand
CAAGCGAGTCCCGGACGCCTTCTTTGCTCAAGTAGCGGAATTGCTGTCGCCACAACACATCCTGGCCGAGCGGCACGGACGGTGTTTTCCATTGCATCTTGAACGTACGATTCCAGATGGCCTTACGGCGGGAGATTGGATCTCCTTCACCGGTGTGTTCCACAACGAAGACGGCGGCTACTTCGCCGTCGATCGTCTCGTACACCATCCACATTGGCGGTGGAAATCATATTCAGCGCGCTCGGACTTTTCGTCGGAGCGGGCCTGTTTCTGTACGAGTACCGGTGGACGCGGAGAAGGGTGAAGGAAGAAGGATGAAGGATGAAGGTTGCGGGGTTCGGGTCGTGGGTGACGGGGTACGGGTGACGGGTTTTGTTTGGGCTTCCCAGGTGCGGTATTCCTGCCGGTGTCAGCGGTTCGCTTCTCGCTTCCTGCCCTTGACTTCGAGTTGCCACGATGGGATGCTGGAATAGGAGTGCTTTCCGGTGGGAGCGCAGGCTGTTTCATGCAGGCGGCTGTGCAACCATGATAACTACGGAGGACGAGTGGGATGAATGTTGTGATTCAGGTCGCCCAAGCCGACGACGCCAGAGCTTGGTCGCTGCTCCAGCGACACTCTCCCGGCGTCGCCTTGCCAAACCGAACATTTGTCGTCTCGAAAGAGGCGATCAACGATTTGCGTCGAGCAGGAATCTGCTTCCATGTGCTATCCGATGACGCCCACACGCTGACCGAACAAGGAGTCGCAGCGGGTGAAAGAATATGAACTCTACGTGCCGCTGACGCACAACGACGGTTCCCCGGTTGATCCGGAAAGACTGGTCCAACTGCGTGAACAGCTCCTGGAACAGTTTGGCGGGCTTACGTTCTTCCCCCAGCGGAACGAAGGCTTCTGGACTTTCGGCGGCGTGACCTATCGAGACGAAATTGTCATTTATCGCATCCTGACCGGCGAAACCCGAAAGGCCCGCAGATTCTTTCGAGAGATCAAAGAACAGCTCAAACGCGACCTGGATCAAGAAGAGATCCTGATCGTTGAAAAAGAAGCGGACATTCTCTAGCCAGTTCTTAAACGGTCGTTACTGACGCCTGCCCCCCTTGTTTTGGATGCGGGTGACGGGTCGCGTGGTGCGCGTTTGATTTCGTGTATTTCGTCCCTTTCGTGGTTAATCTGTGATGGTTTTGTCTTGGATCATTTTGCCCGAGTCTGATGCCGAGGCGCGAGTGGTGGGTTCCGGGTTATCAGTTTCGGGTTAGTGGGCCCCGGTACACGTGACCCGCAATGCGCGGCCCGCATCAATAACCAATCGGCAATCCTCTGACCTCTGACCTCTGACAACTGGGCACACTGGCTTCCTGAACTCATTACTCACGGTTGTTCGGCGCTGCTGGCGCGACGGTTCCTCTTCCGGAAGTGGCCGTCCTCGCTGCTGGTTCTTGGCGCGTTTCTGCCCGATGTGCTGACACGCAGCTTTGGCGTACTGTGGCCGGACAGCGGCGATTGGGTGTGCTGGCTGCACGAGCCGATTCCGCTTCTGCTGATCTGCTTCGTGCTATCCAGGTTCTTCGTCCCTGAGAACCTACCTGTCGACCCCGGTTGCGACAAGGCATGACGATCTCATCGAAAGTCCTTTTGGGTCATGGGTGCTCGCTCATTGGTCGCCAACCGATGAACGGCACATGCGGAACGTCAATCTGCAGAAGCGATACCGCGACGGGGACGAATGGAAATCGTCGACCTCGTTCGCTCTGGCAGAGTTGCCGCAGGCCATGGCCGTCCTGGACTTGGCGATGAAGTACGTCGCCGACAAGGAAGCCGAAGTGAGCGGGTGATGGAAGCCCGCGATTCGCACCACGCGGACGGCGACCACCATGGTTGCCGTCCGTTTCTTCCACGATCGGATCTAGGATCAGCCTGGTACTTGGCGGTCAACGGGAGACAATCATGAGTGAACAAATCCTGGAACGTATCGAACGTATCGAAACGCTCCTCGATAGGCTCGTCCGCCAGCGGACCATCAAGGAATGGTACTCGGTGGCCGAAGTCGCCCAGATCCTCGG
>CAZEJA010000475.1:0-2084 GCA_964512215.1 uncultured Planctomycetaceae bacterium | reverse complement strand
TGTTCGCCTGGGGCTCATCGGCGAGGATGTCGCGGACCTGGGCGATGATCTGCTCGACCCTCTTCGCGGTCGGCGAGCTGTCGTGCGGCGCCCGGGCGGGGGAGAGGGCGGGCACGCCCGTCGCCTGCGGGTCGGTCTCGCCGATGTCGTCGTCCAGCCCCTCGCCGCGGAGCACCATCAGCGCCCGGTGCTCGGCGACAGTCTCGAAGAGCATCTCGACGCCGTCCGGCGGGGTCAGTCCTGCCCGGATCTTGTCGAGTACGCGCTGGTTGACATCGTCGCCGATGCGCCCGGCACGGCGGTCGGTGACGTTGCCGTTCGCGTCGACCGTGCAAAAGTTCAGGCGTGCGGCTACGTCGCGGTTTTCGAGGGGGAACTCGATGCCCAGCGCGCTGAGCACGCCGCGCCCGACCTGGTAGACCTGCGGGTTGTACCCGAACAGCGACAGGTGCCCGGGCCCGCTGCCCGGCGTGACGGCCGTCGCGACGGGCGTCTGCAGTCCCAGCGCGCTGCGGGCGGCGAGGGCGTCGAAGTTCGGCGTCGTCGCCTGCTGCAATGCCGTTCCGTTGCCGTCATTGTCGCAGTCGCCCACGCCGTCCATGACCAGCAGGACGATCCGCTTGTCGTTGACCGTCGCGAGCGAACTGATGAGATTCCCGTACGTGTCTTCCATTGCGTCCGATCCTTCGTGGGTTGGGGGTTACTTCCCGGGCTTCTTGGCCGGTGCGTCCTTCTCGGGCTTGGGCTTTGGCAGTTCCGGCTTGCCGAGCGCCTTGAGAATGCTGTTGGCGACCTGGTGGGCGAGCACCTTCGAGCCCTCCGGCGTGAAGTGCACGTTCTTCGGTTTCTGAATCTTGTCCAGTTGCCCCAACGCGAGCGTGTAGAGGTCGTCGATGGCGATCTTGTGCTCGTCCATGATCTTCTTGGCGATCTTGTTGTAGGCGGCCGAGTGACCGTGGACCCGCCCCTTGGTGCCCTCGGCTACCGGCGTGGTCGTCGTCCAGATCAGCTTCGCGTTCGTCTTCTTGAGGCGCTCGACGAGCTTGCGGAGGTTCTTCTCGTACTCGGCGGGCGGGACCTGCTGCTTGTTGGCGGCGCCCTTGGGATCGGCGAGGTTCTCCCCCTTCGGACCCATGTACTTCAGGTCGTGCAGGCCCCAGTTGAAGTGGATGACGTCCCACTTCTTGTCGCCCAGCCACTTGTCGATCTCAGTCAGGCCCCGTGTGGTGGGCCCGCCGTTGGTGGGGATACGATGCAGGTTGACCTGCCCCTTCAGCAGCGCCCGCGTCGGGGCAGTGTAACCGATGGAGATTGAATCGCCGATCAGCAGTGCGCGCGGCAGGCCTTCCACATCTTCGACCTTGCCCCTTGTCGGGTTCCTCTTGGGTGCGCGCTTCTTCTTCGCCCTGGCGGGCGCGTCATTCTCCGCAGGCGCGGCGGGGGCGGCGGTCGTTGCGGTCGTAATGACGCCGATCGTCAGCAGCATCAGGAATGTCTTCATGTCGAGTTCCTTTCTGCGGTGATGCGACTCCCGTCTCGCCGGGCCATCGCAAGGCCGTCAAGGTACACGAAGGGACGGGGTGAATCAACGTGATGTCGCCGCTTGCGGTTTAGCGAGGCCCCAGGAGCTGTCGCACGCGGTCGCGGTGGTCGATGGCGTCCTGGTAATCGGGCTCGATGCGGAGGGCGCGGTTGAAGAACTTCAGGGCAGCCTCGAGGTCCGCGCGTCCGCGGCGGTCGCCTCCGAGCAGGCGGATGTGCCCGCGGCGCAGGTGCACGAGTCCCAGCAGATCCCACGCCTGGAAGTAGTCGTCTTGGAGTTCCACCGTGCGTTTGAACACGTCGATGGCCGCGTCGTCCCACATGAGGCGGTACAGCGTCAATCCACCCATGCACGTCGCGTAGGCGGGCACGGGGTCGACGGCCTCCAGTCGCGACAGGTACTCGTCCACGTCGAGGGTGGTGGGGGAGATCGCGCGGGTTCGGGCGAGTTCCGCGTTGGGCCCGTCGATTCGCAGGAACACGACGTGCCGGGCGTCGAGGTGGACGACGACCCAGGCGGGGTCGGCGGACAGCGCCCCGGC
>CAZEJA010000474.1:0-2091 GCA_964512215.1 uncultured Planctomycetaceae bacterium | reverse complement strand
CGACATTCAGCATTCTGCATTCAGCATTTCAAGCCCTGTTTACGAGGCAGTCCCGAACAGCGGGACAGTCCCCATTTTGCTCGTGTAACCGACACGGCGGGCTGCGCCTCTACCCTACTGGACGGGACGAGGATGTCAACGCCCCGGCGGCAGCGGGAAATGGTTGCCCGGCTTCGCGGGGGGAGGTACAGTACGGATGAAACCTGAGCACCCACTGACTGTGAGGAAGCCTATGAAGCGTCGCTGCGTTGTGCTTTGTTCGGGGGTCTTGCTCTTTGGCATCATCGCACCGTGCGGGGCGGCGGAGTTTTCCGACCAAGCCGTTGAAGCCGCCATCGCCAAGGGCATCCGGTATCTCTGGTCGATCCAGAAGCCGGACGGCAGTTGGCCCATGAAGAACCACCCGCACGAGAAGGATCCGGTGGGCTGGACCGCGCTGGCCGCCTACGCCCTGCTGGAGAGCGGCGTCAGCGTCCAGGAACCCAGGATGCAGAAGGCCCTGGACTACCTCACGAAGCATGACACCGAGAGCATCTACGCGTTGGGCGTTCGCTGCAACGTCTGGCTGGCGGCCGAGCGGCAGCGGCCGGGTCAATACTTCAAGTACCTCCGTCACGACGGCGATCGCCTCGCCCGCAGCCTGTACAAGGGCGGGCACCACTATGTCCTGGGCGATCAGTACGCCCACAACTCTTCCGCCCAGTACGGCGTGCTGGGCGTCTGGGCGTACCGGCGCGCCGGCGGGGAAGTGCCCCTGGGCTTCTGGCGGGCGTGCACGGATTACTGGATGAAAGGCCAGCAGGCCGACGGGGGCTGGGGCTACGAGGTCACCTTCATCCCCAAGAAGAAGGGGGGGTTTAACCGCCCCACCACGCACGCGGCTATGGTGCCCGCGGGGGTGGCCAGCCTGTTCATCTGCTTCGACAATCTGTACGCCCAGCAGTTCATCGACTGCAAGGGCGGCGACCTGCCCAAGCCCATCCAGCGGGGGCTCGACTGGTTCGACAAGAACTTCGTCAACTCGCTCCAGGGCAGGGTCCCCATCGGCTGGATGGACCAGTACCACTACTACCTCTACGGCGTCGAGCGCGTGGCGCTGGCCAGCGGGTACAAGTACTTCGGCAAGGTGAGCTGGTACAAGGAAGGCGCCAAGTTCATCCTGGGTCGCCAGGAGGGCAACGGCAGCTTCCGGGGCGGGCACAGTTCGCTGCCCTCGACGGCCTTCGCGCTGCTGTTCCTGATCCGCGGGCGACACCCCGTCGCGTTCAACAAGCTCGAATTCCAGGGCGACTGGAACAACCGCCCGCGCGACCTGGCCTTCCTGACGCGATGGATGAGCAAGACCTTCGAGCGGTCGCTCAACTGGCAGATCGTCAACCTGCAGGTCGACGTGCAAGAGTGGCACGATGCGCCGATCCTCTACATCTCCGGCTCGAAAGCGCCCACGTTCTCCCAGAGCGACCTCGACAAGCTGAAGCGGTATGTCCACCAGGGAGGCACGATCCTCAGCGCCACCGAGTGCAACGGCGGCGGATTCAAGACGGGAATCCGCGAGGCGTATCGCAAGATGTTCCCCACCGCCGAACTGACGCCCATCGGCAAGGACCACGACCTCTACAGCGACAATGTGTACCAGGAGCTGCCCGACACCGTCCGCTTTCAGGTCATCAGCAACGGCGTCCGGCCCCTGGTCATCCACACCGACGTGGACCTGCCGAAGTCCTGGCAGACCGCCCGGGCGAGGACGGCTGCCTACGCATTCCACGCGGGCACCAACGCGCTCATGTACGTCACGAACAAGGGCACGCTGCCCCACCGGGGAACCAGTCACTGGCCCGACAGCGTGTCAACGCGTGGTCTGCAGACCATCAAGGTCGCCCGCATCAAGCACAACGGCAACGACAACGCCGAGCCCCTCGCGTACGAGCGGTTCGCCCGCTTAATGGCCGCCCAGTGCAAGGTCAACGTGCAGGTCGGCGCCCCGATTTCCCCCGGGCAGCTCGCCACGAGCGGCGCGAAGCTCGCGATCCTGTCCGGCACGAACGACTTCACGCTCCCGGCGCCCGCGGTCGGGGCCCTCAAGAAGTTCCT
>CAZEJA010000473.1:0-2101 GCA_964512215.1 uncultured Planctomycetaceae bacterium | reverse complement strand
CCCCCCCCGCCCCCCGCCGGGGGGGGGGTCATGGCAGCGCCCCCCCCTGTGCCCCCCCCCTTGGGGGCCGCGGCTCGTTCCGACACCTGACGGACAGAATACGCCGCGCGGGGGGGTGATCCCTCTACTTCCGTTCCGCCACCACCGTGCGTTCGATGTTCTGGGGGTCGCGGAGGATGCGGGGTTCGGTGAAGGGGTCGGTTGCGACGATGAGGTCGCGGACGGCGTCGGCTTGGCCGAGGCCGAACTCCATAATGAAGGCGCCGCCGGGGGCGAGGTGTACGCCCGCGCCGGCGATCAGCGGGCGGATGACGTCCAGGCCGGTGGCGCCTGCGTAGAGGGCGACGTGCGGCTCGCGGTCGACGGTCGGGCCGATCGGGTCGCCGTCGGCGACGTAGGGGGGGTTGGCGGTGATCACGTCGAAGGGGGCCAGGTCGGCGCAGTCGTCGGGCAGCGTCAGCAGGTCCGCGACGCGGCAGCGAACGCGTTCGGCCAGCCCGTGGGCGTCCGCATTGGCGGCGGCGACTTCGACGGCCGGCGCGGAAACATCCGTCGCCAGCACCGCCGCGTCGGGCCTCTGCGAAGCGATCGCGACGGCGACGCAGCCGCTGCCGGTGCACACGTCCCAGACCCGCCCCGCCCGCCCCAGCCGTTCGAGGTGTCCGATCGCCTCGGTGACCAGCGACTCGGTTTCCGGGCGGGGCACGAGCACGTCGGGCGTGACGCGGAAGTCCAGCGAGTAGAACTCCTTGTGCCCGACGAGATAGGCGACGGGCTCGAGGTCGGCCGCCCGCTTGACCAATCCGCGGAAGCCCGCGAGTTGCTCGGGCGCCGGCTCGTAGTCGAACCGGGCGTACAGGTCGATCCGCCGACAGCCCAGCGCGTGAGCGAGCAGCACCTCAGCGGCTACGCGGACCTCCTCGACCTTCGCGCGGGCGAGGTACTCCTTCGTCCAGTTCAGCAGCTTCAGGACGGTCCAGGTTTCACGGGCGGCGTCGGCCATGGGGGGCGAGTACAGCACATCAGGAAGGGGTTGGCAAGCAAGAGAGGGAGAGGGATTTCCGATTGTCGATTTCCGATTGCCGATTGGGACGCGGGCGCATCCTTTCTTGTTCGACGTCGGATGTACGCGGAGACACCCTCGAACACCCCTGGTTGGCGCAGGCATGCTGCCGTTCAACCTGCCTACCGGCAGGCAGGTCCGAAATCCGAAATCCCCAATCCGAAATAGATTCATCCGCAGCGCTTGCGTCCGGAAGATACGGCTCGGTCGCGTCGGCTTCGGCGACTGGCCCGCATGCGGGTTCGCGTGTGCGGATGTTCGGTGCGGTGGGGCACGACCGGCGCGACGATCTGTGCGGTCGGCGCGAAGACGACGCCCTTGGCCTCCATGCGGAGGTAGGCCATCTCCGCGCGGGGGTCGTCGAAGTCGAGAACGGCGTCGGCGGCGAGGACCACGTTGAAGTCGCGGCTGCGGAGCCCGATGGCCGCCTGCACGATGCCGTCCGCGACGCCCGCGCCGCACACGATGAAGGTGGTCTGCGGCAGTTGGGAGATCAGTCGTTCGACCCGGGGATGCTTGAAGATGTCGGTGTCGCGCTTCTCGAAAATCACCTGCTGATAGCGGTCGAAAATGTGCGGGTCCAGGTCGGTGACGTTTCGGAGCCCCAGGTTCGTTCGGCGCCGCAGCCTGGCGCACTCGATCTTCCGCTCGCCGTCGCCGTCCTCGACGCAGTGCGGCACGGGTGCGAGCGGGCCCCGCTCCTGGCGGCGGACGCGGAGCAGCGTGCTGATCACGGGCACGCCCTGCCGCCGCGCCCACGTGAACAACTCCCCCACGTGCCGCGCCACCCCGGACGCCGGGCGCACGTAGCAACTGCCCCCCGGCGAGAAAAAGTCCCGCTGTGTTTCCATGTCCAGCAATATTCTTCGGAGTTTCATGCTTCCTCCGCTCGTTACTACGTCCGGCTTTGCAGGCGCGTTCACGTAATTCCCGTCCAAACCATTCTAGGCAGGCAGAATCGGGGAAGTCGGAGGCGGCGCGGGCTCCGCCCAGGGGATTGCGGATTTCGGATTGCGGACCTGCCTGCCGGCAGGCAGG
>CAZEJA010000472.1:0-2124 GCA_964512215.1 uncultured Planctomycetaceae bacterium | reverse complement strand
AATTCCCATGTTCCCCCATATCGGCATTCCCGCACCTCAAACGTTAGGTGCTTTAAAGTCCCCGACCGTCGCAGGCAAGGGGGACCGTCGGGCCCAGCAAATGACCAAGTACCCAATGACCAATAGCCCAACCAGAGGGGGACCCGCCGTAGCTGATAGCCGACGGCTGATAGCTGACAGCTGCCCCCTCACATCCTCAGCAACGCACTACTGCCTCGGCCCGGCCTGTTCCGCGTCTTGCTCCGCCCGCTGCCGCCGGCTGAGGGGCGATCCGCGCAGCAGCGTCCGGATCCGGTTCCGCAGCGGGAGGAACGGGCGCTTCAGGCGGTTCAGGGCGATTCGCCGACGGCAGCGCCGGATCACCGTGCGAGCGGCCTTCGCCCAACTCTCCCCGCCCAACCCGAGTTGCCGGACCGCCCTATCGGCGTGCTCCCAGTCACCCAGTTGGTCCCCCGCGCGGATCTGCAAGCGTCGGATCTCCCGGTCGCTGACGTCGCGGGGAAACGACGGCGGCAGCGGAACGCCCGCCGCCCGGAACGCCAGAATCGTCCGGATGCACTTCTCGCAGCGGCAGCAGTTGACGTGGCTGTCCGGGTTGGACGCGCACACGCGCAGGTGGCGCATCGCTTCCGGCCAGTCCGCGATAGCCCGGAGCTTCTGGTAGCGTTGGCATTCGGCGCCGTCATCGATCACGCGGAAGTGGCGGCTGCTCAGCATCGGGTCGGTGAACGGGTGCTGCCCCCAGATCCACCCGATATCGTCGGCGGTCACGGTGTTCGGCACCAGCGCCGCGTCGAACGCGCCGGCCAACAGACGGAGCGCACTGATCAGGTACACGCCGTGGCGGTTGTACGGGTGGGTCGACAGCCCTTCCACGTCGCCGCACATGGGAACGCACGCCACGTCCATGCTGTCGAGCATGACATGGGCGTCGGCCAGCATGCCGTCGTAAATCTTCTGCGCCTTCGGATTGCTCAACCGGAGGTTGAACCCGTTCAGCACGACGCCGGCTGCGATGTTGCGATTGCGCCGCCCCATCTGCTCGCGCCGATGTCGCAGCAGTGTGAAGCAGGAGTCCACCCCGCAGGAAAACAGCGTGATCGCCCGTCCCGGCTCGGGCGGGGGCGGGGCTTCGACTTCCTCCTCCGCGCGGATCTGCACGGGGCGACACTCATCCGGGCGCCAGACGTGCCAGACGGCCATGTACGTTTCGAGGTTCTCCAGCAGGGACGGCGAGACGCGACCCTCGACGCGCACGTCGTGCCCCCACGCCATCATCGTGAACGAAAGCCCCACGACGAACGGATCCGCCCAGGGCGTCGCCGCGTCCGCCCACGCCGCCGGCAGCCGCCACCACTGGCGATCGCAACGTCCGTCCGGATGGGTCAGCGTGGCTGCGACTTCCAGCGTGTCGCCCTCCGTGCGGGGCCGCTCCAGTTGTAGCACGCACTCCATGGGGCACGACTGTACGGGGGCTGCGCGATGCGGGCAAGAACGCAGTTTCAAACTGCCCCGGTCAGAGGAAGGTCGTCGTCTCGTCCAGAGACTTCCTGGGGATATCCGGAAACTCCGCGTCGTCCGCGGGATGGCCGACAACGACGATGAGCATCGGACGTTCCCCCTCGGGGCGGCCGAGCAGGTCTCGGAGGAAGCCCCGGCTGGCGGGCGTGTAGGTCAGCGTCCCCACGCCCGCCCGGTGCAGCGCGGTGACCAGGATCCCGGCGGCGATGCACGTCGACTCCACGGGGTAGTAGCTGGCGACCCTCTCGCCCTCCGGTCCCCGGCGGTACATCTGCGCGAAGACCACGATCAGGTACGGGGCCTCCTCCAGGAATGGCTTGTCGACGTGGAGTCCCAGGGGTTCGAGGGCGTGCAGCCACGCCTCGGGGGCGCGGCCGCCGTAGAAGTCGCGTTCCTCCGCGTCGGCTGCCTCCCGGATGCGGTGCTTCACATCGGGCGACTCGACCACCACGAAATGCCACGGCTGGCCGTTCGCCCCGCTGGGTCCGGCGGCCGCCGCCCGGATGCAATTCTCCACAACGCCCCGCTCGACGGGGCGGTCCGAGAACTGCCTCACCGACCGCCGCCGCCGCATCAGCGCCAGAAACTCCGCCGCCCGTCGTC
>CAZEJA010000471.1:0-2130 GCA_964512215.1 uncultured Planctomycetaceae bacterium | reverse complement strand
ACTCCCTAGAATGGCGGATACTCATCGAGAGAGGAACGACATGATCCGACGAACGGGCACGCGCATCCTGATTGCTGTTCTTGTTGTTTGTGCGACCGGCGCGGTCGCCGCGGCGGGGGAGGAGAAGCGCACCTGTCCGCTGGGGCGCGAGTACTACGTCTACACCCCGGACAAGATCGATCCGGACCGGACGTACTGGCTGGTCGTGGGCGTGCACGGGTATCGGGGCAAGGGCAAGGGGGCGGGAGGCATCGCGAACTGGACCAGCAAGGGCAACTGCATCGTCGTCGGCCCGACGTTCCCGTCCGAGGGCTACCAGTACCTCCACAAGGAGAGCGACAAGCAACTGCTGGGCGTCTTCAAGGAATTGCACGACAAGTACACGCTGCACAAGAAGATGTTCATCCACGGCTACTCGGGCGGCTCGCAATTCGCCAGCCGCTTCGTGATGAAGCATTCGCAGTACGTCATCGGCTGCGGGGCGCATTCGGGGGGCACCTGGCCGACCGGGAAGCAGTGGGGCGGTGTCAGCAAGGAAGCCGCCCACGTGCCGATCGCGATGTCGTGCGGGACGAAGGACAACAGCAAGTCGTTCGGGCCAGCGCCGTACAGCCGGCTGGACTGGGCGAAGAAGTTCGCCGAGATCCTCAAACAAGGCGGGTTCTTTTACAAGGAGCGTTACTGGCCGGGCGTGGGGCACGGGGGCAATCGCTCCGCCAAGCCGCTGTCGGAGGAGTGCTACTGGCTGTCGGTGACGGGCCTGTACCCGGCGCATCGGAGGAAGGCGATGGAGTATATCGCGTTGACCGCGAAGCTGATCGCAGCCGGGCGCCGCAGTTCGGCGGCCCCGCGCATCAAAGCGCTGGCGCAGATGAAGTTCCCCGAGCCCGCCAAGCCGACCGCGAAGACGGCCGCCGAGCGGAAGGAGAACACGCACGGCTGGTATGAGAGCCCGTCGGGCAACGCGGCGCTGGCGAAGGTGCGCGAGGCGTTCCTGGCGGAATACGTGGCGTACCTGACGGCGAAGCTCGAGAAAGGCAAGTAAACCGTGGATCTGTTCGGCATCCTCGCGATTCTGATCACGCTGGCGGCGCTGCTGAGCTACGTCAACGCCCGCACGCTCCGCCTGCCGCGGACGATCGCGCTGATGCTGATGTCGCTGCTCGTCGCCGGCGCGGTCATGCTGGTGGGGCGGCTCGGCGGGGACGTGGGGCGGGCCGTCGAGCAAGTCGCTCGCGACCTGGCGCGGGAGAAGATCGACTTCCACAAGGTGCTGCTGGAAGGGATGTTGTCGCTGCTGCTGTTCGCGGGGGCGCTGCACGTGAACTTCGAGGACCTCGCCCGCAACAAGTGGTCGATCGGCACGTTTGCGACGGTGGGCGTGGTGGGCTCGACGTTCCTGCTGGGGGCGATGGCGTTGGGGCTGTCGCACCTGCTGGGACTGGGACTGGAGTGGATCCACTGCCTGCTGTTCGGGGCACTGATCTCGCCCACCGATCCGATCGCCGTGCTGGGCATTCTCCGCAAGGCCAACGCCCCCAAGAGCCTCGAGACACGGATCGTGGGCGAGTCGCTGTTCAACGACGGCATCGGCGTGGTCGTGTTCCTGTCCGTACTGCAGGTCGCCACGGGTGAGAAGAGCGCTTCGACGGCCGGCATCGCGGAGATGTTCCTCCTCGAAGCCGTCGGGGGCATTGTGCTCGGGCTGGTGCTGGGCTATGCCGCTTACCGCATGCTCAAGACGGTCGACAGCTACCAGGTGGAGATCATGATCACGCTGGCGCTCGTGCTGGGCGGATACGCCCTCGCGCGGGCGCTGCACACGTCAGGTCCGCTGGCGATGGTGGCGGGGGGGTTGCTGATCGGCAACCGCGGCCGCCGCCTGGCCATGAGCGGCCGGACGCGCGAACACCTCGACGCGTTCTGGGAACTCATCGATGAAATCCTCAACGCCATCCTGTTCGTCCTGATCGGCCTGGAGGTGTTGGTGCTGAGCTTCGAGGGGAGGTACCTGCTGGCCGGCGCCCTGTCGATTCCCCTGGCGCTGCTGGCCCGCCTGATCAGCATCGGCATCCCCGTCCGCCTGTTGAGCCTGCGCCGCCCCTTCGCGCCGCGAGCGATCCGCGTCCT
>CAZEJA010000470.1:0-2145 GCA_964512215.1 uncultured Planctomycetaceae bacterium | reverse complement strand
GTGCCACGGCTTGCTTGCAAGCCGTGTTGCCAAGAAACGATCACGGCTTGCAAGCAAGCCGTGGCACCCCCACTCTGGAACCCTATCGGCCTGCGCCAACGGGCGCTTTCTCCCCGCGAGCGAGTTTCGCGATCAGTGCGGTGACGGTCGGATCGAGCTTGATCTTCGCGTCGAGGGGGATCAGCGTCGCCTTGGACGCCGCGATGCGCCAGCCCTTCCCTTGGCGTTCGAGCGTCAGATCGACGCGTCCGAGCCAGCGGAGGAACTCGCCCGCCTGGGCGATGAGCGTGGGCTGTCCGTCCGGGCCCTTGGCGCGTCGGCCCTTCGGCAGGACGGTGTGCGAGTGCCCCCCGATAATCACGTCGATGCCCCCCACGCTGCCGGCGAGGCGAACGTCACCGAAAAACCCGATGTGATTGACGGCCACCACCACGTCCGCCTGCTTCCGCAGCGCGGGGACGAGCTTCCGCGCCGTCTCGACCGGTGAGCCGACCTTGAGCTTCCTGTTCGTCTCGTGTCGCTTGCGAACGGTGCACATGCCCAGGAAGCCCACGCGAACGCCTGCGACGGTGCGGACGACGCTGGGCTTGCCCACGGTCTTCGAGCCGTCGGGCAGCGCGACGTTGCTGGTGATCACGTCAAAGTCCGCCTGCTTGATGCGGACCCGCAGATTGGGCAGGCCGTCGTAGAATTCCCCGTTGCCCGGCGTCCAGATGTCGAACTTCAGGTGGTTCATCACCGCGACGTTGGCGGCCCCGAGCGTCCGCTGCGTCAGAGCGTCGCCTTTGCTGAACACATCGCCCGCGTGGATCAGCAGCACGGCGTCGGCCTCGCCCGAGGCGCGGATCGCATCGACGGCCGTCTTGAGCCTCGCGTATCCGCCTCGACTGCCGCCCTGGAAGTTGTGAGGCTCCAGACGTCCGTGCGAATCATTGACATGCAGCAGTGTCAGGCGGACGGTATCCCCAGCCGGGCGCGACGCGGGCGCCGGCCCCGCCCCCGCCCACCCCATCCCGCAGGCCGCCACAGCCAGGAACACGCCCGCCCACGCCGCCGCCTGTCGTCTGTTCACCATCTCATCTCCCGCGTGTCCGCTTCCGATGCAGGTCGCATCTCACCATGATAGGCGTTTTCTCCTTGCCCGTCACGTTCGCCCTCCGTAGGTTCGTGCGATGCTTTCTCCCGGCAGTGAGGTCGGCGCATGGACGTGATCTCCAAACTCATCCTGACGGTCGGCCTGATCGCCTTGGCGACAGGGGCGGGGTACCTCTGTCGACGCTTCGCCCTCGTCCCCGAGCGCGTCGCGAAATGGCTGATGACCTTCGCGGTCGCGTTCGGGTATTCCATCGTCAGCTTCCTGGCCATCTGGGCGATGAAGCTCGACCCCGCCGACGCCTGGCTGCCGGTGCTGGCGGCCGCTCACATCGTCCTGCTGGGCGGCATCGCCCTGCTCGCGGGGCGCCCGCTGATCCGCGACCGCCAGCGGCTCGGCGTGTTCGCCCTCGCCTCCGGGATGGGCAACACGGGCTTCACGATGGGCGGATTCGTCATCTACATCCTCTTCCACGAGCCGGGCCTGGCGCTGGTGAGCATTCTGGGGCTGATGTGGATGCCCGTCATCGTCCTGCTGGTCTACCCGGCCACGAGACACTTCGCGGGCGACCGCGGCGGACCGCTGGGCAAGCTCATCCTGCGCAGTATCTTCGACTACCGGTCGATCGGGCTGCCCGTCTCGCTGGTGGCGATCGGGCTGTCGCTGGGCGGCGTGCCCCGGCCGGACTGGATCTCACGCATCCACGCCGTGGACATCATGATCTTCCTCGTCACGGCCGCGTCGTACTTCGCCATCGGCCTGCGCCTGCACCTGTCGGACGTCGCGACGATGAAGCGCCTCCTGCCCGCCCTGGCCGGCATGCGGTTCCTGGTCGGACCCGCGGTGGGGCTGGGGATGGCGGCCCTGACGCTGTGGACGCCCTGGCCTCTGACAGGTCTGCGTCGCAAGGTCCTGCTGATCGAGACGTGCGTCCCGACGGCCGTCACGCTCGTCGCGGTCGCCAACATGTTCTCCCTCCGCCCGCGCGACGCATCCATCCTGTTCGTGGTCAACACGATGATGTACCTCGCGATCGTCCTGCCCGTCGTGCT
>CAZEJA010000469.1:0-2173 GCA_964512215.1 uncultured Planctomycetaceae bacterium | reverse complement strand
CGTCACTCGTTTCCAGCCGCCCTTCCAGGACGTCTCCCGTGCGGAGCCGACATTCGACGTCGACACCGACCGCGCGGACGGCCCTGCTCCACGTGACGCCGGCGCGGCCGAACGGGTTCCGCAGGCGGAGCTTCCCGTCGCACGCCGCCTGGATGCGAACGCGCACCGTCTGCCCGCCGATCCTCTCCGCGGACACCGTGTATCCGCCCTCGGCGCGGAGATTCGTGAAGGAGGCGTCTTTCCACTTGGCCGGCACGGCGGGGAAGACGCGGACCACGCCCCCCCAACTCTGCAGGAGCATTTCGTGGACGGCCTGACTGGCGGCGAAGTTGCCTTCGAGCGTGAACGGGCGGTAGCTGCGCCCCGCGTACCCCTTGCCGCTCTGGTCGCCGTTGACGTGGAACCCGTTCCGTGACAGGAACGCCTCGAGATAGATCGCAAGCTGCCGCTCCGCCTTTTCGGCCTGTCCCGCACGGGCGAGCATGCAGGCCATCCACGAGAAGCTGTACCCGCACCACTGGCGCGTGCCGAGCTTGGCGGTGTGTTCCAGCGAGGCGGCGATGATGGCGCGGTCGCGCCGGCTCCCCTCGGTGTGCAGGACGCCCAGCGGATGGATGCCCATCAGGTGCGCGTGGTGACGGTGCGACTCGCGAAGCGACTCATCGGGCGAGAGCTTCAGGGCCCCCGCCTCGCCCTCCACGGCCAGGTCGTCCAGGCGGTCGAGCACGCCCCGCCAGCGGGCGGAGTCCTTCTTCTCGCCCAGCGCGTCGGCCATCTCGACCAGACTGGCGAACAGGCAATGAAGCAGCGCGAGGTCATTGTTGGTGTTCGGCGTCAGCCAGGCCCGCAGCGAGTTGTTGTGGATCTCCGGCGAGGTCGAGAGCGGCAGCTTGAGCGTGCCGTCGGGCCCGGGCTTGAGTAGATCGGACAGGCACTGGCCGATCGCGGATGTATACGGGTACGCCCGCTCTGCGAGGAACTCGCGGTCCATCGTGTACCGCCAGTGCAGGTAGAACAGGTGGGCCACCCACGCCCCCATCGTCGGCGAGAGCGAGTACTGCCCCCACCCGCCCATCGCCTTGCCGTCCAGCGTCATCACGCCCGGGACGGCCGCTCCGTCCGTGCCGTAGAACTTCTTCGCGAACGCCCGGTGCGCGGGCAGGTGGTCCCACATGAAGTCGAGGAAGCACGCCCCCTGGTCGAACCGCCCGGCCGCCTGGTAGGCGTAGTAGGTGAACTGCGTGTTGAGGTCGTGGTGATAGTCGCCCTTCCAGGGGGGCAGGCCTCCCGCGTCGGCGGTCCAGACGCCCTGGAGGGGCATGGGCGGGGCCCCGCGGCGCGAGGCGGCGCCGTAGAAGTACTGCACGAGATCGTAATGCGCCTGCACGCCCGGGTCCGGCACGCGAACGCCGGAGCGGGACCAGAAGTCCGCCCACCATCGCTCGTGCGGCCGGCGGAGCTTCTCGTACCCCGCGGCCAGGGCGGCGGCCACGCGCTGCTTCCCGACGGCGACCGGATCGGGGCCGTCCTTCGTGGACGCGACCGTCAGGGCGATCTCCAGTCCGTCCTCGCTCTTGCGACTGGCGACGACGCCTGCGTACTTCAGTCCCAGCGCGGCCTCCTGAAGATACCACGTCACCGCCCCGTCGCTTCCCATCTCAGCGGGCGGGCTGCCGAGCTTCTTCAGCGCCGCCGGGGCGAGGATGCGAACCGTCAGCTGGGCGCCCGTGACGCGGAGGATCGCGACGGGCTGGTCGGCGCAGTAGAACGCCTCCAGCGTCGCGGCCCCGAAGTCGACGCGCCCGACCGCCTGCTTGAGATCCAGACGGAACGCCTTGGCTGTGTGAGGCGAGGCGAACGTCAGTTCCAGTCGACCGGCGGGGATCTTGGTCGGGTACGGAAATGACTGGTAGGGCTTGTCGAACATGGCCACCAGCTTGGCCTGGTTCTTCTCGGCGACGAGCTTCTGGATGGTGGCGTAGGTCCAGTCGTCGGCCGTCAGCGGCTCGGGGGTGCGGAGATCCCACAGGTCGCCCCGATCCAGTGAGAGATTGATCTGCCCGTCCCTGCCCCACAGCAGTCCGCCGAGCAGCCCGTTGCCCAGCGGGATCGCTTCGTCCCAACGGTTGCTCGGGGCGGTCAGTTCGACCGAGGCGGGCTCGCCCGGGCCCAC
>CAZEJA010000468.1:0-2198 GCA_964512215.1 uncultured Planctomycetaceae bacterium | reverse complement strand
ACCCAGGAACAGTCCCCCGTACTCGGCATCCCATCCTTTTTCAAAACAGGGGCGCATAGCCGCCGCTGCCTGACGCGCCCGTGCGACATCACCAATCCGGGTAAAGTTGTGAATCTGGAACCAGAGACTTTCAATCGCGTGGCCCGACACCATCGTGCGCCCGGCGGGCGTGTCCCACACGCTGTTGTCCAGGCCCAGGTATTCTAGCAGCACCTCACGGTCGGCGCGATAAAAATGATCCAGCACCTCCCGTCCATATTTCAAGCCTTCTGCGAGAATGGACTCGTCATGCAGCTCGTGCCCCAGTTCAGAGAACATCAGTGAAAACTGCATGGCCTCGCGATGCGGCTTCATTCCCGGCGGAGTTGGGTAAGGCGCTGTTTTGTAGGTGCCAGGATGTGCCAATCGCTCGCGGCAGGTGTCGGCGGTTTCGCGAGCGATGGTCAGAGCCTCCTCATCGCTTGTCATGCGAAAGTACTCGATCAGTCCGTAGATGGCAAAGGCATCCGCGACGATGCTGTTTTCCCCAACCACAACGTTGCCGGTTTCGTCCACCACAAAGACCCAGTAACCGTTGGCATCGCGACCGCAGCGTTTCAGGAAGCGATACTGATTGATGGCAGCTTGCCGCCAAGTCTCTTTGATGTCTGCGCTGACGGCATACTTGTCCGCGATGCGGTTGACCAGAGCCGAAAAAGTCCAAAGCGCTCTGGCGTTCGACCAGATGTACTTGTCGCGACTGAGGATCGAGCCGTCGTCGGCCAGGCAGCTCCACAGCCCGCCGTTCTTCCAGTCAATGCTGTGCCGGATCCAGAACAGCATGACCTCTTCCGTCAAGTGGCGGAGAAGAAACGTATGCAATTCCTGCAAGTCCATTTTTCTTTGCTCATTTCCAGTGTTGTTGAAATAGATCTACCGGCACCAGATCGGGGAAGACCAGGCCAGATGGCCGTTCTTCTGCACCACCTTGACAAAGTAGAAATCCTTCTCTCCCGGTTCAGCATCAACAAATTCCGCCGCCAAGCAAAGCTTGCCTTTGTTGAGCGCAGGCCCAACCCGCACCCTGGGAGCCGAGAAACTATCGAAGATGGACAATGATCTATCATTGCCGTCCAGCGCATCCATTCCCACCTTGCAGGAAACCTGGAACAGCCCGCCCTTCGGATGCTGGCCGGAAATGGTGAGTGCCAACCTGCATTCCCGTCCGGCTTCTACTTCAAGGACGGCCGAATTGGTCGGCAGCGGATTCATCCTGGACGTGTAAGAATCAACGGCAAAGCTGGTCGCGCTCAGCACATGCAGCAGGTTGACCTGTTCGGTCGAGGCTCCACCGCCTGCCAGACAAGGCGTAACCCGCACGAGACGACCGTTTTCCAGTGTCCCCTGAATCGTCCAGGTCGTGAGGTGCTGCGAGGATAGGCTGTCCCATCCCCATTCGATGCGCAGCAGAAGATTTGCACCGCTTGCAGCGGACAGGTTGTCGCCGCACCAACGCGCAAGCGAATAGCCGTTTTTGTTCAACTCCACGTAATCAATCTCGTCGAGTGCTTTGACTTTGAGTCGCATTTCTCTGGGAGTTGTGGCTGGCAACACGTCGCCCATCATCCCGTCGCCCAGAGAGAATCGGAGACGGATGCGGTCGCCGGTGACGGCCAAGGTGTGGCAGCGGCGCAGAGCATCGAGAATGGATTCACGACTGAGCTGTGGTGCCCACACCCCGGTCAAGCCTTCACCGTAGCTGCCAGGATAGCCAAAGTGATTGTCGGTTCCGGCTGTGAATCCGACCACTCGACCAGCTTTGAGTTGTTCGAGGACAGTCTGCGAACGGCAGCTCCCTCCCATCGAATGGGCGTACATGCCCCGGTGCGACGGCGCTTGAAACGAGTTGCCATGTTCCGAGTAAATCTCGCACACCGGAGACGCCTTTTCATCGTGCTCGTCCCACTTGGTGCCGCGCCACCCCAGCTTGTAGGCGGGATGGTGCGGGATCGCCAGTGCCCCGTTTCCCCGAACAAATTCCAGCAGGCTCGCCAAATTAGGGGCGCGAAACACCCTACCCGAAGAACCGGGGAAGAGGACATGATAGTCGCCCCAGCCAAGCGAATGCCACTCATAGGCGACGAAGGCTGTGAGGGAGCCATCCCGATTAGCGGCGTTGGCCTGCGCGACCACTTCCGGCCAACGTTCTTGTACTCGCT
>CAZEJA010000467.1:0-2203 GCA_964512215.1 uncultured Planctomycetaceae bacterium | reverse complement strand
GCAGAAGAACGAGACGTCCAGGAGCTGGTTCATAAACTGAGATGGTTTATAGAAAGCCGTGATAGCTGGACCCCTTTTTTAGAAAAATCAAGAAAGCATATCGAGAAAGAGTATAATGCTGAAATTCAGGGAATAAAATTAGCGGCTATCTATAAAGAAGTCTTGTAGCAAACGTGTTAGTCTATGTTGCATACGGATATTTGTAATTACTCCTATGTGGTTGGGCAACAAAACTACCACTCATCAGAACCATAGTAAGGAGGACTGTAGAAAAGAAATGCTTCCTTGATTTGGGCGATACTATCTTTGGACATTTCGGTCTTCCATTTTTTGATCATATCACGACTATTTCTCTCCAGATCATACTTACCAATGGCATACGGTGTTGAAGCTTTCGTTCGTCTATCAATCTCTGCTGCAATTTCGCCACTCCATTCCAGCTCTCCAAACTCAAATAACTCATAAAAAATGTCTTTAGGTTTTTCGCACAGATCTTCGTATTTAACAATTCTATAATCTTGATACCCTTTTAATGAATCAAGACAACGCTTTAGCAAAACAGCTTGTAGCGCACCGTGCTCCGCCCAAAATGAATGTAAAAATTGATTGTAATGAAAACTCTCAGAGTTTAACGTTTGCGGCAAGAACCTATTTTCAAACTGCTTGCCTGTCCAACCTCGAGAAAAGAAGCTGTTAGCCACGGCTGCCGGATGTCTAATTAAATATATAACCTTTGGCTTGTACCCATTCAGAAGCCAATCGAGCGCAAATGGATTAACCTCCTTTATCACAAGACGTCGACGAGAGCGTCCTGAAAGAACCCATTGAAAGGGATACCTGACGATTGATCCGGGGAATTTCGGCAGACCTTCAAATGCTGCGTCTGCGGACGATTTATAGGTTAAGGGCAACTTGTTGGGATTCACCTCAAAAAAACTGGCACATGGTCCTTTGCGCGCTAAGTAAGTCTGGGTGATAGGTTCGCGCAAGTATAACGAAGTTGCTGAAAGTCCAAGTATGTCCCCTACCCAGCTTGAGCCACTGCGAGGTATTGAAATAACCAGTAAAGGTGGAGATAATGTTGGTATCGAGTGAGCTAAAAACCTGCTAATCGAGCCCAAATTAGCCCAAATAACGGGGCTCATTATCTGTAAAACCCTTCCAATTTGTCGTTCTACAGCATCAGGTATCAAACGCTTCATTCTTACCCTCTGTTGTTGGAGTTACCTGACCGGAAAATTTTCAAATACTATCCCGGTATCAGGCTTTATCTTATAGATTTCGCCAGTAGTTTTAGTTTTTTTCGCAATTTCTCTTCCATTCTTATGTATCTTATAGCAAACCAAAGACCAATAATCCCCACTTTTGTTGTAAAAGAGATATTCTTTAAGCGCATTGTTTTAATTACAGGGGGCAAAGGCGGCAAATGAGCCATAATAGACTCGTAACTCCACGTTAGAGGTGGTGGTGGCTCCTTTTTTTTCCACTTCCTATCTAGAATAGCGATTCCTTTTGCCACTCGTCTCTCTCTTGTAATCCAGCCAGCCAGCGAATGCCTGGCAGGGTGAGCCACACGGACATCATCAGCATACGCCAGTGTATACCTGAACGATGCGACTCGCCGTCCCCATTTCCAATCGCCACCTGATTTCAGTTCACTATCAAAGCGACCGATATGGTCAAAAACATGTTTGAATGTAAAGAGATTGGCGGTAACACTAAATTCATCCTGTTCGATATGTTCTTTTTGTTTAAAATATGTCATACTATCATAGATCTCAACAGCCGTCGGGTGATGCGGATCTTTAAAGAACATCTCTATTTTACCACCAACTATCCCGCAGTTCGGGATACTCTGAAGTTTTGTTACCCCGCGTTCAATCCAATCTGGGGCGGGGATACAATCTGAATCAGTGAAGGCAATAACCTCTCCCCGGGCGAGCGAGAGCCCCTTATTCCTCGCTGCATACGATCCGGGCCGAGTTTCGTAACTTGTCTTTACCTGGCTGAATTGGGTGATAATAGATGTAATGCTCTCGTCGGAGCCATTATCAACAACGATCACCTCGTATACGCATTTGGGATAAGTTTGCTCCTCTAAGGCCTGTAAACACGTTTGTAAGCGTACCGGATCGTTATACACAGGAATGATGACTGATACAAAGGGAAAAGAGAGCTTATCCATACACGCTGTTCCTTTTAT
>CAZEJA010000466.1:0-2222 GCA_964512215.1 uncultured Planctomycetaceae bacterium | reverse complement strand
CTGGTCAAGAAGATGGAAGAGGCGGCGATCAAGAAGAAGCACAAGATCCGCGTGTTCGCGCTGAAGCACGCCGCGAACGCCCGCGTCGCCGCGGCGATCAGCAACGTCTACCGCGGCGTGCGCGGCGCGCGCCCGGGAGACCAGGTAACCGTCACCGCGCTGCCGCAGACGACCGCCGTCGTCGTGTCCGCGGCGGCGGAGAAGATGGCGGAGGTCGCCCGGCTCATCGAGCAGTTGGACAAGGAAGAGATCGCTCCGGACATGGAGCATCGCATCTATCCGCTGACCCACGCTCAGCCGACGAAGATCCTGCCGATTCTGCGGTCGATGCTGGCGCGTCTGAAGGACGTTCGCCCGGATGACAACATCGACGTCCAGGCCGACGAGCGGACGCGGTCGATCATCGTCACGGCCAAGGGGACCATCTTCAAGCAGATCGAGAAGATCATCAAGGTGCTGGACCGCAAGCCCGCGTTCGAGGGCGCGGACGTGCTGATAGTGCCCCTCAAGTACGCAGACGCCACCTCGCTGGCCCGCGTGCTCAGCGAGATGCTCCGCCCAAGTGCGACCGGGCAGGTCACGCGAGAAGCGCTGGCGCTTCAGGAGCAGATCCGCATGCTGCGCGTCCGCAGCACCATCAAGGACAAGCTGCCCGACCTGGACCTGACCAAGCCGATCAAGGTCACCGCGGATCCGGCCAAGCCGCAGGGGTCCAATTCGCTGATCATCACGTCCACGGCGAGTAACCTCAAGGCGATGAGGGTGGTCGTGGAGATGCTGGACGTCGTCCCGTTGGCCGAGGGCGCGCGGGTCCGGATCGTCCGGCTGAAGAACGCCGACGCACTGTCGATCCTCCAGATCCTCAAGGACGTTTTCACGCAAGGCCAGCGTCTGGCGGGCAAGGCCGGCACGACCGTCTCCGGCCGGGCCGAGCCTGCGACCGAAAGTGGCCGGGCCTTGACCAGCCCGCTGAACCTTTCCGCCGATATGCGGACGAACACGCTGATCCTCAGCGGGCGGGAGGAGACGCTGGCGCTGGCGGAGTTGGTCATTCGCGACCTGGACCGCGATTCGGGCAAGATCGTGACGGAGGTGCGGCTGTTCAGGCTCAAGCACGCCGACGCGACCAAGCTTGTCCCGATGCTCCAGGCGGTCTTCTCAGAAGGCAGCGCAGCGCCCGGCGCGGAAGGCCTGCGCACGCAGGTCACCCGCCTGCGCACGGCGATCGGGGGCAAGCGCGGCAAGAGCAGCGCGCTGCCCAAGGCCAGGTCGGCCCTGACGATCCAGGCCGACGCGGGTACGAACATCCTGATCGTCGCGGCCCGCAGCGACATCATGCCGCTGGTCGCCGACGTGGTCGAGTCGGTCGACCTGCCCGGGGCGGGATCGATGAACACCGTGCGGATATTCCCGCTGAACAACGCCGATGCGACGCAGATCGAGCAGGTCCTCAGCCGCCTGTACGCGGGGGCGGCGGCCAAGTTGATCCGCGACGAGGACAAGCCGACAATCGCCGTCGATTCGCGCACGAACGCGTTGATCGTCGCCAGCAGCAACAAGACGTTCGCCGTCATCACGGCGCTGGTGACGCGCCTGGACGTTCGCACTCGGGTCGAGCTTCACGGTCTGCGGCTGGTCGCGCTGAAAAACGCGGACGCCACCACGCTCGCGCCGACGATCCAGAAGATGATGGACGCCCGCGTTCAGCGTCAGAAGGCCCTTGGCAGCAAGGACGCCGAGGCCATACGCGCGCTCGTTGTCGCCGACGCGCGGTCCAACAGCCTTATCGTCGGCGGGTCGAAGGACAGCTACGCGGTGGTGAGCGCCCTGGCGAAGAGGCTCGACGTCGCCAGTCCGGCCCTGGGCGGGCGGATTCAGATATTCCCGCTCAAGCTCGCCAACGCCGGCAGCATTGCCTCGACGCTGGACCGTCTGTTCACCGAACGATACCAGGCCGCCCGCACGCCGGACCTCAAGCGGCAGAAGCCGATCGTCATGTCCGACCTGCGGACCAACAGCCTGCTGGTGGCCGCCAATCCCGACGATACGGCGATCATCAAGAGCCTGCTGGCCAAGATGGACGTGAAGCTCGTGGACCCGACCGTACAACTCGTGGTCCTGCCGCTAAAGCACAACGACGCGGGCATCATCGGCCCGACGATCAGAACGATCTTCCAGGCGCGCCTGGCGAGCATGACGGCGGCGGGGCAGCGCCCGGCCCC
>CAZEJA010000465.1:0-2249 GCA_964512215.1 uncultured Planctomycetaceae bacterium | reverse complement strand
CAAGGATGGTTCTCCCTATGCGGATACCCCGCATCTCAATCGTGAATTGCTCTAGAGTTGCCCACCATGGAACGTGCATACCTGCATATCGAGCCCCCGCGGACGGAGGGCGGCGTCCTGGAAGCAGCCGGGTCGCTGCGGCATCCGGAGGGGCGGCGCGAGCGGCTGTGGTGGCGGGTCCCGAGGGCCTGGGCGGACGCGGTCACGAGCTGGGCGGACCCGTTCATCGTGGGGCTGCTGTTCCCGATCATGCAGGGCGGGCGCGACGTGCAGGTCGACGGGCGCGTCTCGCCCTCGCTCATCGCGAACCTCGAGACGTTCATGGGCTTCTGGCAGGAGGGGGCGCCCGGGCAGTACCGGGCGGTTCACATCCGGGCGAGGGAAGAAGTGGAAGCCCCCGCCCCCGCGGCGGCGGGGCAGGCCGTCGTGCCGTTCTCGTGCGGTGTGGATTCGTGCTTCACGGTCTTTCGCCATCTGCGGGGCCTGGCTGGCGGGCACAACCGCGCCATCACGGCGGGGGCCGTCATCAACGGCTTCGACATCTGGCTGGACGAAGACAACGCGGCGAGCATGTACGAGGGCCTGCTGGGCGGCGCCAGGACGATGCTGGACAGCGTGGGGGTCGCGTGCATTCCCATGTCGACCAACTACCACGACCTGGATACGACCTGGAAGCACAGCCACGGCAGCCACCTGGCCAGCGGGATGCACCTGCTTGGCGCGCGGTTTGACGCGACGATGGTGGCCGACGACGCGCCGCATTCGTCGCAAGGCAGGGCGGGAGGCGACCGCCCGATCGGCGATCCGCTGCTCGGGCGCGAGCACTTCGACGTGTCCAGCGACGGCGCGGAGGTGCTGCGATACGACAAGGCCGCCCTCCTGAGCGAATGGCCCGAAGCCATGCAGCACCTGCGCGTGTGCTACCAGAACCCCGGCAGCCACACCAACTGCTGCCGCTGTCAGAAGTGCGTGCGGACGATCCTGTCGTTCCGCGTGGCGGGCTGTCCGCTGCCGCCTGCGTTCGCCCGCGACGTCAGCGACGAGCAGATCCGCCGCGTCCGTTTCGTCCATTCCGAGTGCATGGCGGAGTGGTGGGAGGACCTCGCGGTCCTGGCGCAGCAGCGCGGGTTCGGCGGCGAGTCCTGGGTCGAGGCGGCCGACGAAGCGGTCCGTCGCAATCGGCGGCGCTGGAAGTGGAATCGCCTCAAACGCCCGTTCATCCCCGTGCGCAACACGTTCCGCCTGCTGTTTCGGGGTTCCACGCTCAGTCGAACCGAACGCGCCGAAGCGGCCGCCAAGCGTCAGCGTCTCAGCAGCGAGTCATAGAGGGCCCCCGTCCGCGCCGCCATCGCTTCCGGCGAGAGATGCGTCTCGGCCCATGCCCTCGCCGCCCGTCCCAGTCGTTCGCGCAGGGGCGGATCGTCGATCAGGCGGGCCAGCGCTTCCGTGGCGGGCTCGGGGCGGTCGGTCGTCACGCACACGGCGGTCTCGTCGTCGCGCGTGTGCTCGGAGTGCCGCCCGTCCGTCCGCACGGAGAGGACGGGCTTGGCGCAGGCCATCCCCTCGAACATCACCGACCCCCCCGACATCGTCATCAGGATGTCCAACGCTGCAATTGTCGCGGGCATGTCCTCCCGCTGCCCCACGAAACGAACGTGCTCGGACAGCCCCAGTCGCTGGAGGGCCTGCCGCACCGCCCGGCGGTAGGGCTCCTTCGCGGGCGGGCCGATCACGAGATAGGCCGCCCGCGGGTCGCTGCGACCGACCAGGGGGGCGATCGCCTTCAGGAACTCGACCACTCGCTTGAACGGCTCGACCCGCCCGACGAGGCCTACGACGACGCGGTCCTGGACGCCGAATTCCCGGCGGACGGCGTCCCGTTGCGGCAGGTCGGGGCGGAACTGGTTGAGGTCCACGGAATCGTCGATGACGGTCAGACGCTGCGGCGAGATGCCGGCGTCCAGGAGATCTTCGCGGTACCGCCGGGCGATCGCGACCGCGGCGGCAGCACGGGCGAGACCGTGCTTGCGGACGTCTCGTTCACAGACCGGTCCGCGCACGTGCAGCACGCAGGGGACGCCGAGTCGCCGGGCGGCGAAGTGTGCGTATCCGCTCCGCCAGAGGTCCGACGCGTGCACCAGGTCCACGCCCCGGCGCGTCCCCAGTGCGGCCAGGCGGAACGCGCCGGCGTATCGCAGCAGCGCATCGGGGAGGCTCCGCCATTTGGGGAGGAGGATGTGGTGCTGGTG
>CAZEJA010000464.1:0-2255 GCA_964512215.1 uncultured Planctomycetaceae bacterium | reverse complement strand
CCGCCGCCGGCCCCGGGTTTCCACGGGCGCCCCCGTCGGTGTAGAGCACGAACTGGTCGCCGGGCCCCAGCGGCACCTGTCGCTGCCCGAAGGTGAGGTCCTCGAAGACGCCCAGAATACAACCGGTGCTTTCCTCCAGGCACGTCACGTCGCCTTCCGGCGTACCCAGCAGCGGCGGGTTGTGCCCGGCGTTGGCGTAGACCAGCTCGCCCGTCTTCGTGTGGTAGTGGGCGAAGAAGACGGTCACGAACATGTCCCGCTCGTTCTCGTGGAACAGCAGGTGGTTGGTCCGCTCCATCACCTCGGCGGGGGTGGCGCCGGTCATGGCCTGGTTGCGGATGACCGTCCGCGCGACGGCCATGAACAGCGCCGCGGGGATGCCCTTGCCCGAGACGTCGGCGATCAGGAAGGCCAGCACGTCGTCGTCGATGAAGAAGAAGTCGAAGAAGTCGCCCGCGACCTGCTTGGCGGGCACGTTGACGGCGTGCAGGTCGAACTCCTTGCGGTGCGGGAACGGCGGGAACGTGTGCGGCAGCAGCGACGCCTGGATGTCGCGGGCGACGCGCAGTTCGCTTTCGACGGCTTCCCGGGCGGCCGTCTCGTCGGTCAGGGCCTCCACGTGCTGGTTCAGGTCGGCGACCATCATGTTGAAGGTGTCGGCGAACTCGCCGATTTCGTCGTGACTGGTGACGTTCTCGACGCGGGCGGTCAGGTCGCCGGCTGCCACGGCCCGCACGACCGGCGCCAGCCGCGCGATCGGACGGGTGAGGTGAATCGAGACGATCACGAGCAGGATGATGATGCCGCCCAGCCCGCCGAGCATGAAGGCGGTGTCCCGCCGGAGCTTGGCGTAGACGGGGCCCATGATCTGGGCCTCGGGGACGACGACGGCGAAAGACCAGCCGGTCGCGGTAATCGGCGCGAAGACGACCCAACTGGGCTTGCCCGTGTGGAAGTCCGTGATCTTGCGGACGTCCGTTTCCCCGTAGGCCATCGCGTCGGCGAGTTCCGTCAGTTCGGGGCGGCTGCGGCTTTCGGCGAGGCTGTAGAGCGACTCCGCCATCGCGAGTTTCATATTCGGGTGCGCGATAATCTGCCCGCAGTGGCTGACCAGCACACAGTAGCCGCCCTCCAGGCGCGTGCGGCGGACGTACTCCTGGAGGGGCTTGATCATCACGTCGAACGCGACCACGCCGAGGAACTCCTCATCCCGGAACAGGGGCACGGAGCAGCGGGAGATGACCGGCCCGTCGGTGACCTCCTCCTTCCGCGGTTCCGACCAGACGACCGTCTGCAGGACGGCGGGCGCTTCGTACCAGGCTTCTTCGAAGTAGTCCGGGTCTTCCTTGGTCAGGTCGCCCTTTCGCAGCGGGATGTTGCGGGCCGTCGCCATGTCGGGGCGCGGGCCCGTCCGCCCGGAAGGACGCACGCCGCGGCGCCGCTCCAGGTAAAACTCCGACGGCGAGGGACGGGCGGGCGCCTTGCCTTTGGGCTTGGGGGCCTTGCCGCCCTTGCCGGACTTGGCCGGAGCGGGAGGCCTCTTGGTCGCGCCCTCGCCGGGCTTCTTGGGCGTCTTCGCGGCGTCGGGGGGGACCGGCGCCGGCAGCGGCGCGCGGCAGACGTAGCGCGCCTGGCGCTCGGAGTTCAGGAACGCCCCCGGCTCGATGGCCACCACCGCCCCGTAGAGCATCGGACTCTTCAGAACGCTCCGCGCCAGCAGCACATCGGACTGGCGGTACATGAAAGGCGACTCGTTGCCCAGGAAGAGGCTGTTGGCTTCCATGGCGGCCTGCTCGGCCGTCACGAAGCGGCTGTTGAGGCGGAGCGCGTGACTCTCGACAACGTCGGTCAGGTGCTGCTGCGCCTGCTCGGCGGCCTGCTGCGTGCCGAAGTAGAAGTTCACCGCGAGCATGCCCAGGTACGCCGCCAGCAGTGGCGTGAGGATGGCGACGATCAGTTTGGTCCGGACCTTGATTCTCATGATGCGCTCGGGGCGCCCGCCGCCGGGGCGGCGTCCCCCCGGGTACCCGTCCTCATGTATAACGCACGAACCCGCCCCATCATAGGATGCCTTTTCACAACGAGGCCGTCCGATCTCGAACGGCCTGCGCGGACATCATGCCAACATCCCCCCGCCAGTGCAAGCCCTCCGGGCCGCAGAGACGCAGAGAGAAGCAAAATGGGGACGGTCCCGTTGTTGGGGACTGCCTCGTAAACAGGGCTTGAAATGCTGAATGCAGAATGCTGAATGTCGA
>CAZEJA010000463.1:0-2267 GCA_964512215.1 uncultured Planctomycetaceae bacterium | reverse complement strand
CATCCGGGCTGTAAACGCCTGCCGTGCCACCCAGCCTGCTCAGGAGAGAACGAGGCGGCATGAGTTCGACCGACCAGCCGAACATCCTGTTCTTCTTCACCGACGACCAGCGGTTCGACACGATCGCGGCGCTGGGCAATGACGAGATCCTCACGCCGAACCTCGACGCGCTCGTCGCTCGCGGCACGGCGATGACCAGCGCCTACATCCCCGGCGGGACCAGCGGGGCCGTCTGCATGCCCAGCCGCGCCATGCTCATGACAGGTCGCACGCTGTTCCACATCGAACGCGAAGGGCAGGACATCCCCCCCGATCACGTCATGCTCGGCGAGTGCCTCCAGCAGGCGGGCTACGCCACGTTCGGTACCGGCAAGTGGCACAACGGGCCGGCTGCCTACGCCCGCAGCTTCACCGACGGCGGGGAAATCATGTTCGGCGGGATGAACGACCACTGGAACGTGCCCGCCTGCGACTTCCACCCCGACGGCGATTATCCGCAGCCCCGCGAGCTGCACGCCCGTTTCGGCTCCCTTCGCGTGCGCCTCAACCAGCGCTACGACCACGTCGGGCGCAAGCACTCCAGCGAACTGTTCTGCGATGAGACGATCGACTTCCTCCGCAACCGCCGCCCGGAAGGGACGCCCTTCTTCGCGTACGTGTCGTTCATGGCCCCACACGACCCGCGCGAGATGCCGAGCGAGTTCCTCAACCTGTACGATCCCGACCGGATCACGCTGCCGGCGAACTTCCTGCCCGAGCACCCGTTCGACAACGGCGCCTTGAGGATTCGCGACGAACTGCTGGCAGGCTTCCCCCGGACCGAAGCAGAGGTCCGCCGCCACATCGCGGACTACTACGCGATGATCACCCACGCCGACGCCCAGATCGGGCGCGTGCTCGAAGCCCTCGACGAGATCGGCGAGGCGGACAACACCCTCATCGTCTTCGCAGGCGACAACGGGCTGGCCGTCGGGCGGCACGGGCTGATGGGCAAGCAGAGCCTCTACGAGCACAGCATCCACGTGCCGCTCCTCTTCGCCGGTCCCGGCGTGCCGGCGGGCGAGACGCGCGACGCGTTCTGCTACCTGCTGGACATCTTCCCGACGCTCTGCGACCTGACGGGCGTGGACATCCCCGCGACCGTCGAGGGACGCAGCCTCGCTCCCGTCCTGCAGGACGCCGGCGCCGCGATCCGCGAGAGACTGATCTTCGCCTACACCCGCATCCACCGCGGCGCGCGGGACGGCCGCCACAAGCTCATCGAGTACGCCGTCGACGGCAAGCGAACGACGCAGTTGTTCGACCTGATCGACGATCCGCACGAGAGGAACAACCTCGCGGACGATCCCGCCCACGCCGGACCCCTCGCCGCCCTCCGCACCGAGATGCGCCGCTGGCGCGATGAGTTCGACGACACGGCCGACGTGTTCTGGCGGGCTTTCGACGCCGACTGACGCCCGCGCGGCAAGGCCGGCCGTCTGGGCAAGCTGGGTATGTTCCACGTGGAACATTGCAATGAAGGAGCGTTTCGATGAGCGACCGCCCCGTTTTGCAGCGCAGCCGCGGGTTGCTCCGCTCGCTGGGCCCGGCCATCATCGTCGCCTCCGTCGTTTTGGGTCCCGGCAGCATCCTGACCAGCTCGAAAGTCGGCTGCCAGTACGGCTACGACATGATCTGGGTGCTCGCGGGCGCCGCGGTGCTGATGATCGCCATGGTCGCCTTGTCCGCGAGGCTGGGCGTGGTGCTGGAGGGGACGCCCTGCGACGAACTCGCCCGCCGCCTGGGACGCCCCTTCGCCGCCTTCGTGGGGATCGTGCTGTTCCTGGTCATCGCCAGCTTCCAGTCCAGCAACAACATCGCCGTGCTCGCGTCCATCGAGCCGTTCTTCGAATCGTCCGGCGCGGAGACAACCGCGGAGGTCGGCAGCGCCGCGACGCCGGACTGGGTGATCCCCACGACCGCGCTGGTCGCGCTGAACGTGCTGATCGTCGGCGTGATGTACGGGCTGCGGAAACTCTACGGCGTTATCGAGACCATGATGAAACTGCTCGTGGTCGTGATGATCATCGGGTTCGCCGCCAACCTGCTGTTCGCCCGGCCTTCGGCCGCGGGCGTTCTGGGCGGGTTCGTCCCGAAGCTGCCATCCGTCGAGGGCCTTCTGCCCCGCCTGTCGGGCGGCAAGGTGGTCGATCCCCTCTGGGCCGTTCAGGGGCTCATCGCAACGACCTTCTCCGTCGCGGGGGCGTTCTACCAGGCGTACCTCGTCC
>CAZEJA010000462.1:0-2276 GCA_964512215.1 uncultured Planctomycetaceae bacterium | reverse complement strand
GGCACCTTTTGTGCGAAGCACCCTTCGGGCCGTTCCGGCAAAAGGTGCCTGACACGAATGGCACTGTCGAGATTTGGCGTGCGCAGACAAACCCTATTGACGCGAGGACGATTTTTTGAAAAAATGCCCTGCGCCTTGGCGTGGTTCAAGTTTTGGCCCGCTCTTGGCGATAGAAAAGAAGCCCTTCTTGGCTACACGCGTAGCGAAAAAGCCAAGGAGGGTTTTTTCATGGCTGCCAATGTACCAAATTCTTCTCGCGAACGCGCTAGCAGTTTCCGGAAAGTTGTCGATGTGTTTTTGGCCGGTGAGGCCTTGCCATTCGCTCGTATTCTGTCGGCCGAGCGGATCCAACGCATCTTTTCCAAACATGGTTGCCAGTTCGGTTTGCATGGCGTCTATACCACGGCCATCATGGTTTGGTCGTTTCTGTCGCAGGTATTGCGTGACGGCAAGGAAGCGGCCTGTCAAGCGGCAGTGGCGCGGGTCGTCAGCCACTGCGAGCAAACGGGGCTTGATGCGCCAACAAGTGACACGGGTGACTATTGCCGAGCCCGTGCCAAACTCTCTGAGCCAGCGTTGCATGAACTCAGTAACGAAGTGGCTGGGGAACTGGAACAGGCCGCTGACACACGCTGGCTTTGGAAAGGCACGCATCATGCGATGTTGATCGACGGCTTCACCTTCACCATGCCCGATACGCGGGAGAACCGAGCAGAGTATCCGCATCCGAAGACACAGAAGGCCGGCGTGGGTTTGCCGATAGCGCGTGCCGTCGTCATTGTCTCCCTTGCAACTGCTTGCGTGATGGACTTGGCGATGGGACGGTACAAGGGGAAAGAAACGGGCGAGTCGGCTTTGCTGCGAGCGATGCTGGGAAGTCTTCACAAGGGCATCATAGCCGTCGCGGACCGCTTCTATTGCTCCTTCATGATGATCGCCCTGTTGCTTGACCAGGGGACACAGGTGTGCATGCGTAAACATCACCGGCGGCACTCAGACTTTCGTCGAGGTCGACGTCTTGGCAAGTACGATCATATCATCGTCTGGACGCGGCCGCCGCGACCGGAATGGATGGATGAGGAAACCTATGCGAAAATCCCACAGACACTCGAACTTCGTGAAATTCGGTTCAACATTGTTGAACCAGGTCGTCGTACTCGGACCATCGACGTCATCACGACGCTCCTTGACGCTGACGAGTACAGCAAAGAAGACATCGCTGAGCTATATGGCTTCCGTTGGAATTCAGAATTGGACATACGAAGCATCAAATCCAATCTGAATCTCGGGCATGTTCGCTGCAAATCGCCCGAGATGGTGCGTCGCGAAGTATGGACGACTATTCTGGGATACAATCTGATTCGCACGACGGCCGCCGGGGCGGCCTTACTGCATGACAAGCAGCCGCGACAAATCAGTTTTAACAGTACGTGCCAGTACGTATTGGCATCATGGATGCAATTGTCAGCGGCTTCGATCGATGCGTCATCGGTGAACCACTACCTGTTGCTAATGCTCAAACAGATCGCGTGCTGCGAAGTCGCTAACCGACCTGGTCGGCTAGAACCTCGCGTGTTGAAACGCCGACGCCATGGTTACAAGCTAATGCAGAAGCCAAGAGAGCAATTGCGACGAGAACTTCGCAAATCGTGTACATGAAACAGGTCCGGTCACGACATCGCCATTCGTGCCCGACACGTTTTCTGCGGCATGGGGGAACGCATCGACAATGGACCTCGATATGACAGGGTTTTAGCACCACCCTTGTGGTGAAAGGATCGAATTGCGCGAGTACCGAATCCGCCAACTCCGATAGCCACCTGTCTCCTTCGACGCCCGACGGCATTAGCCAAATCACGGGCATATTCCTCATGAATCTTCGCCTCTTGCCGTAAACACCAGAGTGACAATAGACTTAGATCACGACAGTGCCATTCGTGTCAGGCACCTTTTGTGCGAAGCACCGGGCACCGACCGAAGGTTGGTCGGGGCCGTTCCGGCAAAAGGTGCCTGACCCCTTTTTGAACTCCCAGCACCCTCGCGAGATCGTGCACGCTCATTTGAACACCCAGCATCAATCAACCCTGGGTGCTTGAGTAGCTGACGTCATGTTCTGGTTCAAGAAGACCGTAGCCGCCTTCCTCTCGCCCGTGGGCCTATGCGTGGTGCTCCTGCTACTGGGCCTCGTCCTCCTCTGGTTCACCAGACGGCAGAAGCTGGGCAAGATCCTGGTTACGGCAAGCGCGCTTCTGCTGATGTTGTTCGGGTCCGTTGTC
>CAZEJA010000461.1:0-2290 GCA_964512215.1 uncultured Planctomycetaceae bacterium | reverse complement strand
CCGTCGTGGTGGCCGCTTGCGCTCGGGCGATGTCCTTTCGCTCGCGCTGCGTCCACGCGTCCGGCTGGCCGGGCGTGGGCAGATCGACGGGTTCGAGCTTCATCGTCGGCGCGGCGCCCGTGGGGGCGGCGATCCGGGCCATCATCAGCTCGTTGTTGACCGGGTCCGGCCAGCGCGAGGGGGCGACCTTCTTCTGCACGACCTTCTGGCCTTCCCGCTGGAGGGCCTTGATGTACCATTGGGGCAGCTTCCCGCCGGTGGCGAACCGCCCGTCGGCGGCGTTGATCACGGTCAGCCCCCCGCCGCGCTGCGGCACGAGGGCGGGACGGTTGTCCAGGATGCCGTCGCTGGCCGGGCAGACGATCTCCTGCGTCCACTGATCGCCGCTGTAACAGGAGACGTGCTCGAACCAGGTCGTGCCTACGCCCACGCGTGTGCCCAGGCGCGGGGACCGGACGGCCAGCCAGATCCGCCCCGTCTCGTCGGCGGCCAGACGCGGTAGGGAGAGTTTCTGCGCACGGCCCTTCTTGCCACTGGCTGCTCCGGGCGTGAAGGGAACCGAGGCGGCCTGGGCGGGCCTGGAGAGCTTGCCTCCCTGCAGGACTCGGACGGCAACGGTATGAGCCCGGTACAGCCCCTGTCCCTGACGTTCCAGGGCGCCTTGGTCCTTGCCCCACAGCGCAGGCCCGCTCTCGTAGGCGATCCAGAGACGGTTGGACGTGTCGTAGGCGACGCTCGGGCGCATTTCCGCGCCCGACGTCGTCGCGATTGGAACCGGCGGGGCGAGCTTCCCGCCCGTCGCGACGCTGCAATACACGTCATAGTCGCCCTTGGCGTAGGTGTCCCATGCGATGGCGACCTGACCGTCCTTCGAAGCCGCGATCGCGGGGGTCCACTCGTTGCCCGGCGTGTCGGAGACCACAATCGCCTTGCCGAACGCATCGCCTTCCTGTCTGGCGGCATGGATGCCCGAGTTCGTCTTCCCGAACGCCTGCCACGCCACCCACACGCGACCGTCCTTGTCGGTGGTCGCGACGGGGAAGATGTCCGGCGTGGGCGTGTCGGTGATCTGCTGCGTCGCCGACCACCGGTTGCCCGTCAGGCATCGGGCGAACAGGTTCCAGGCGCCGGCCTTCTTCGCGGTCCAGAACACCCATGCCCTGCCCCGCCCGTCGACGGCCGTCGCGGTGCGGTACACGTCCTGCCCCTTCGGCGTCACCGCCAGCGGACCGGTCCACTTCCCGCCGACCAGCCGCAGCAGCAGCACCTGGTCGCCGCCGGTGGGATCCTCGAGATAGCTGTAGTCCTTCGGGCGCGTGTGGATGTTCCCGCGGTCCCGGAACCGCTTGCCGTGCGTGAATGCCACGTACGCGACGTAGAGCTTCCCGTCCGGGCCCGTCGCAGCCGACGGGAAGTCGTCCTCCGTCGGCGCCGAGAGGATCATCGTGGAGTTGGCCATCCGCGAAACGGCCGTCATGCCCTTGAGGAATCTCTTCTCCTTCCCGGGGTCGATGTCCTTCAGGGCAAACGCGAAGTCGCCCTGCAGCGTCTGGAAGCTCAGCTTCGCGTCCGGGCGGCAGTCGAGCAGTTCGATGACGATCGCGCCGTCCTTGAGGGGCATGGCCTTGTGCCCGCGCTGGCGCTCGATGCGATTCCACGGAATCTTGCGAAGCGTGGTGAGCTTCCACTGCGTGCCGGTGACGGTATTGCGCGGGTCTTCCTGCCACAGGCGGATGTTGCGGATGCGCCCGCCGGAGATCGTCACCTTCCCGTCCCAGTCGGTGGGCGTCCGGGTCTTGCCCTGCATCTTGCTCTTGAATTCGACCCGCAGCGTCACGAGCCCGTCGGGCATCGCCGCTGTCTTCGGCGGCGTCGAGGCGGCGCTTCCGGTCGCCGAGCGTTTTTCCGGGAAGCCTCCCCCGACCTGACCGTACAAGGCGGCCCCGACGACCAGAACCGTCGCGACAGCCGCCATCCCCGCCAGCGAGAACACGCACGTCAACCGAAGCGCCTTCATGCCATCTCTCCTATGTCCGGAATTGCCCCTGTCTACCAGAAACGCCGGCGCCTCGCCAGAGGCAATCGCCCCGCCAAGGCATCCGGGAGAGAGGGGTCGCGGCGCAGACGCGCAGACGGAGGGCGTGGGGAGATCAGGGACCTGTCACGGAGCGGGCGATCAGATGACGGGGTCCGGCGCGGGGGCCGACACGGCGGATGGATCGAGCATCGCCTCGCCCAGGCGGTCGGCCTCGGCGAGGAACGCCGCCACGACGGCGGGGTCGAGTTGGGC
>CAZEJA010000460.1:0-2326 GCA_964512215.1 uncultured Planctomycetaceae bacterium | reverse complement strand
ACCCGTCAACTATAACTTGACAAAGCACTAGGATTACCTTTCCCAACCGTCGTTAGAATGAGGTCCAAAAACAAGGCCAACATGATCTCTTCGGCTCCCGAATCATGAATTGCCGCCACAACCTCGGCGCCGCGAATAATTCCTTTTTTATTGTTCTCCCTTTTACTTAATCGCTCCCAACGTCAATCCCTGAACCAGGTATTTTTTGACAAAGATCGAAATAATAATCATCGGAATGATAGCAATCCCTGTACCAGCCGATAGCTTTCCAATCATGACCCCCCTTTGCGTCACCATAGCAGCAAGACCCACAGGCACCGTGCTTGTTTTCGATCCGGTTAAAATGAGGGCAAAAAGGAATTCATTCCAACACATGATAAAACTTAAGATCGCTGAAGACATAATTCCTGGCGTAGAAATCGGAATAACAATTCTTAGAAGAATACCAAGTGGAGATAATCCATCTATAGCCGCCGCCTCTTCAATATCTACTGGTACACCTTCAAAGAAGCCCATCAGAATCCAAACGAGAAAGGGGATATTGAAGGCCATGTAGGCAAAAATCACTCCAAGCAGGGAATCTGTCAGGTTAACACGAGTGAATATGACAAATATTGGGAGGATGAGGACAATACCCGGCAGCATCTGGGTTCCAATCACAATAAATTGGAGTGGACGTCCGCCAGCTCTGTATCTTGCAAAAGCGTACCCTCCAAAAGCGGCTATCGGGACAGAAAGCAATGTCGCGCCAAAAGAAATAATAAGGCTATTTTTAAAGAATACTTCGAAATGATTGACTTTAAAAATGTTTTTGTAATGCTCTAACGTCGGCTGAAAAATGAGCTTTGGCGGTATCTCATAGGCGACAACTTCCGGAGCTAACGATGTGCGAACTGTCCACAATACCGGGAAAAGAATGAGCAAGGAGAATATGATTAATAAGAAATGCGTAAGAACATCTTTGATGGCTTTATTTGCTCGGATAGTCATTGCATACTCCTCTCCTTTTCACGGACAATGAATGTATAAAGAAATACGACTAAAAACATCACAATAAGCAGCAACACGTATGAAATTGCCGATGCCCGGCTCAAGTCCAACTCCATAAACGTTTTTTTATAAATATAGTAACTAATGATCTCCGTACTCACTCCCGGTCCGCCCCGGGTCATAATATAGATGAGATCATAGGTTTTAAAGGCAAAGATCGTCCGGATCAAGATCGCAATCGTAATGACCGGTTTTAAAAGTGGGAGCGTGATATATACTAAAGACTGCCAACTGCTTGCCCCATCAATGATAGCAGCTTCATACACATCTTTTGGCAAAGACGCCAACCCGGCGAGAAGGATAAGGATCATAAATGACACCTGATGCCATATATCAACGAATACTATCGTCCACAACGCCATTTTAGATGAAGCAAACCAGTTTATAAATGGAACACCGATGCTACTCAGAAAATAATTCACCACCCCAAGGTCCGGGTGAAGGAGTAATTTCCAGATTAAACCGACTGCGACTGGTGACATCACCATTGGAATTGTGAGAATGGTATAATAGAGACCTTTGAGTTTGATATCTCGATTTAATAGGAGGGAAATTCCGAATCCTAAAAGAAACTCGAGAGGCACAACCAGCAGAACAAACGTTAAGGTTACTCGTAACGTATTCCAGAAGTATTTATCCTGAAATGCTGAGTCAAAATTACCAAAAAAGATAAAGGTATGAAATCCGGGTTCAATGAACGTATAATGAAAAAAACTGACAAGAAAGGAGAAAAGTAACGGGGCTAAAATGATGAGCACAAGAACGATAATCGTCGGACTAATTAAATACCTTCCCGTTAATTTTTTTTGTTGAACAAACGTCTTCATCTATGATGATGTGAACTTGAGTGAAATTTTGCAACTCGGATGTTTAGGAAGATCCCCCTCCCCTAACCCTTTCAATTGAACTTCTTTTTACCCACCCCTAACCCCTCCCAGGAGGGGAATTCACTCCTCATCAGGAAGTTCTCTTATTCCCCTCCTGGGAGCAGTAAGGGTGGGTAAAAAAGCCCAATTTGAGGAAATTTTTTAAATAACCTTCCAAGTCGTATATTTTACTTCAATTTGGCCTTCTTTGCCAATTCATCAAGTTCTTTTGCAGCTTCGTCCATTGCCGCTTGAGGGTCTTTGCCTTCAGCTCCAACAAGAGAGAGCTCCCTGCCGACAATTTCAACCATCTGAGTAGAGTACTGGAATTCAGGAACCGGTTTTGATTTCGCCAAAATTTCCTCAACAGTTTTATAGGGGGGTGTGATAAAGTCTTTAGAATTATTAAC
>CAZEJA010000459.1:0-2331 GCA_964512215.1 uncultured Planctomycetaceae bacterium | reverse complement strand
AAGGGCACGTACGTCTGGGACAACACGCGACGGTCGAACACGGGGTGGGCCTGGGAGGGCGAGAAGCGCATCCTCCAGGCCGTGTCGCTCGAGACGGGCAAGGCGCTCTGGAAAAAGCAGGCCCCCGTGGCGCACCTGTCGCTGGCGGTGGGGGCCCGGGGCGTGCTGTTCTGCGACGGCAAGAAGATCGTCTGCCTGGACAAGGCCAGCGGAAGAGAGAGGTGGCGGTCGCTCGATGTCTCCGTTCGCATGCCGATGGAGACGAGCTTCGGCCCGCGTCTGGTCGCGTACAAGGACGTGGTGCTCTTTGCGGGGGGCAAGGGATCGATGGGCAGCTACGACGCGGCGACGGGCAAGCGACTCTGGGCGGGAAGGCACGCCCCCTCGGGGCACAAGTCGCCGCAGGATCTGCTCGTCGTCGGCGGGCTGGTCTGGTCCGGCGCGATCGCCAACGGCAGGGACTCGGGCATCTTCGTCGGGCGCGACCCCCGCACGGGCGAGGTGGTCAACCAGTTCGCGCCCGACGTGAACATCTACTGGTTCCACCACCGCTGCCACGTGTCCAAGGCGACGGACAAGTTCCTCCTGCCGTCGCGGACGGGCATCGAGTTCATCGACCCCGAGACCCGGCATTGGGACGTGAACCACTGGGTGCGCGGCGGGTGCATCTACGGCATCATGCCCGCCAACGGCATGGTCTACGCGCCGCCGCACAGTTGCGCCTGCTACATCGAGTCCAAGCAGTACGGCTTCAACGCTCTCGCCCCCGAACGGACGCTGAAGCAGGAACTCGCCGCCGCAACCGATGAAGGCCGTCTCGAACAAGGCCCGGCCTACAGCCACATCGACAATCGACAATCGCCCATCGACAATTCCGCCGATTGGCCGACGTACCGTCACGACGCGGCCCGCAGCGGCTACACGAAGACGTCCGTTCCCGCGACCGTCGCCGTCGCGTGGAAGGCGGAGTTGGGCGGCAAGCTCTCCGGCGTCGTGATCGCCGAGGGCAAGCTGTTCGTCGCGTCGATCGACACGCACACGGTGCACGCGTTGGATGCGAAATCGGGCGAGGTCGTCTGGAGCTACACGGCTGGCGGGCGAGTGGACTCGCCGCCGACGATCCACGAGGGCGCCGCGATCTTCGGATCGGCGGACGGGTGGGTGTACTGCGTGCGGGCGGCGGATGGGAAGCTGGCGTGGCGGTTCCGGGCAGCCCCGATGGACCGGCGGATCACGGCCTTCGAGCAGGTGGAGTCGACCTGGCCGGTCCACGGAAGCGTGCTGGTGCAGGACGGCGTGGTCTACTGCGTCGCGGGGCGGTCGGTGTTCCTCGACGGGGGCATGCGCCTGCTGAAGCTGGACCCGAAGACCGGGAAGAAACTCTCGGAAACCGTCCTCGACAATCGCGACCCGAACACGAATCAGGACCTGCACGTGCACGTGAAGACGCTGAACATGCCCGTGGCGCTGCCCGACGTGCTGTCCAGCGACGGCAAGAGCCTGTTCATGCGTTCGCAGCAGTTCGACCTGGAGGGCGGGCGCAGTCAGGTCGCCCCCGTCGACGTCACCGAGCAGGCGGGCGAGGGTGCGCACCTGTTCAGCGGCATCGGGTTCCTGGACGATTCCATCTTTCACCGGGCGTACTGGATGTACGGGCGCGTGGTCGCGTCGGGGTATGGCGGGTGGTTCAAGGCCGGCCGGCTGATCCCGTGGGGCCGGCCCCTCGTGGTCGACGAGACCACCGTCTACGGATACGGGCGGCGCCCGGAGTTCATGGTCAACTCCTCGGTGCTGGAGTACCAACTGTACGCAGCCGACAAGACGATCCGCGACGAGCCGATCCGCAAGATGGCGGCGTCCGAGAAGAAGATCAACGCCGCGTCGAAGCAGCGAAACGCCTCGTCGTCGGACTGGAAGCTCCGCAAGCGTTTCGACGTTTCGGACCTGTCGGCCGTCAAGACGAAGTGGGTCATGCGCGACCCGCCGCTCCACGCGCGGGCGATGGTGCTGGCGGACCAGACGCTGTTCGTCGCGGGTCCGCCGGACGTCGTCGACGAAGAGCAGGCGTTCCTGCGGCCCGACGACGCGTCGGTGCGGGCGAAGATCGATGGCGAGGTCGCGGCGCTGGATGGGAAGAAGGGCGCCCTGATGTGGGCGATCTCGGCGACGACGGGCAGGAAGCTGGCGCTGACGAAGCTGGACGCGCTGCCGGTGTGGGACGGTCTGGCGGCCGCCAACGGGCGGCTGTTCCTGTCCACGAAGGCGGGCGAGGTGATCTGCTTCGGCAAGAGCGACGGCGCCGTGAAGGCGCCGCGCCCCGTCTCGGACGTG
>CAZEJA010000458.1:0-2363 GCA_964512215.1 uncultured Planctomycetaceae bacterium | reverse complement strand
CTCGCCCGGGTCGGCCTCCATGTCGTACAACTCCCGCTCGGGTTCATGTTGGCTGTCGGGCTTTGTGTGGTAGACGTACTTGTACCTGCCCGAGCGGATCATCGCATAGCCGCTGCAGATGTTGTGGGCGTAGTACTCCGCGACAGCGCGGTCCTTCCATTCTGCCTCCGGACTGTCCATCCATTCGACGAGCGAGTCCCCGTCCCAGTCCTTCGGCGCCTTGCCCCCGCTGAGTTCGACGAGCGTCTGGACCACGTCCACGTGCGAGCAGGCTCCCTTGCGCCGCTGCCCGCCTTTCCACCGTCGCGGCCAGTGCACGATCATCGGCACGCGCGTGGCCGTGTCGTAGGCGGCGTTCTTCCACCACAGCCCGTGCTCGCCCAGGTTCTCGCCGTGATCCGTCGTGTACATGACGATCGTGTTCTCAGCCAGCCCGCTCTTGTTCAGGGCATCGAGGATGATGCCCACCTGCTTGTCGAACCACTCGGTCAGCCCGTAGTAGAGTTCCCTGCCTTTCTTGACGATGTCGTCGGGCACGTTCTCCATGTTGAAGCCGATCCGCAGGTGTTTCCAGTTGCGGGCCTGGCCTTCCAGATGCCCCTGCGGGATATTCGGCATGGGGACCTTGTCCTTGTAGGTGTCCCAGAACTTCTGCGCGACGATCAGCGGGAAGTGCGGCGCGAGGTAGCCCGCGAAGAGGAAGAACGGCTTATCCGACGCCCTGCGGGCGGCGAGGAACTTCTGCACGCCGGCCGTCACCTTCCGGTCATGGGTCAGCACGCCGGATTCGCTGCTGGGGTAGAACTGCTCGAATCTCCCGGACAGGCCCGGCTTGGGCGTGAGGTCGTCCGCCTTGCGGCGTCCCCCCTTGCCCGTCTTGAAGCTGTTGTTGCCGATCTTCTCGATCTCGGTGAACCCGTAGCGGCGGCTGCCGTCATAGTGCTGTTTGCCGCACAGCAGCGAGTCGTACCCCGCCGCCGTCATCGCCCGAGCGATGGACGGGATGTCGTCGCCCGGCAGCCAGCAGTCGTTCGACCACGCGCCGACGCGACTGACGTACTTGCCGGCCGTGAAGCTCAGCCGACACGGGACGCACAGCGGCGAGTTGGTGTAGCACTGGTCGAAGGTGATCCCCCCCGCGGCCAGCTTGTCGAGGTTGGGCGTGCGGACGATCTTGTCCCCGTACGGGCCCATGATGTCGGCCTGGTGCTCGTCGGACATGATAAAGAGGATGTTGGGCGGCCGCTTGCCCTTGGCTGCTGCGTCCGCGACGGAGGCCAGTTTCGTACCCCCTGCCGCAACCGCCGCTCCCGCCGCTGTCGTCTGGAGAAACTCCCGCCGCTTCATGCCGTCCTGGTGTCCCATCGTGTGTGCCGCTCCTTCTCCCCCGTGCGGACTAGTCGAACCACGTCCGCCAGTCGTCGGACAGGTCGTACTCCCTGGCGTGGGCCTCCATCGTCTTGGAACATTCGCAATCTCGCCCCGCCTCGGCCACGGCGGCGGTGACGCGCTGAACGACCTGCCCCATCGCTCCCACCGCGGCGGCCAGACGCTCGCCGTCCGACTGCTGCGTCAGCCCGCCGAACAGTTCCCCCGCGGCGAACGGGCGCCGCCCGCTGCCGGTCTCGGCGTAGTTGACCGCGTAACAGACGGCCGCGTAGCACAGTTCCAGTTCCTTCGCGAGGAACACCTCCGGTGCGAAAGCGTGGGTGACCACGTCGGCGCCCATCCGCTGGAGCATGCTGACCTCCGCGGGAGTCTCCAGGCGCGGGCCTTCGCTGACCGCGGCGATCCTCGCGCCGTGATAAACCAGTTTCATCTCGTGCAGGACATCGCCAATCACGCGCCGCAGACCCGGGCAGAACACGGGGAACTGGCGGAGGAAGCCCAGGGGCGAGTCCTCGAAGAACGTGGTCGGCCGCAGATGGGTGCGGTCGATGACGTCGCTGAGAATCGCCAGATCGCCGACGGCGATGTTGTGGGTGATCGCCCCGCCCGGCGCCCAGGCGAGCACACACTCGACGCCGAGGTCCTTCAGCGCATACAGATTCGCCCGGCTGTTGACCTTATGGGGGGCGGGCTTGGCGCGCCCGACGCCGTAGCGCGGCAGCAGGTAGTACGGGGTGCCGTCGGCCTGCACGAGGAAGATCTCACCGCTGTCGCCGAAGGGCGTGGCGCGAGGGCCGAGCTTCTCCCCCTCGATCAGCCCGGCGTCCCATTGCCTGTGGATTTCCTCGCCGGCGATACACGCCACATTCACTGCCATGCTCAACACTCCTTTACCGGACCGGCGCTGCGGGTGACAATGAGAGGCATTATGGGAACCGCCCCCCCCCGAGGCTAGACTCGGGCGGGCGCGGGCG
>CAZEJA010000457.1:0-2404 GCA_964512215.1 uncultured Planctomycetaceae bacterium | reverse complement strand
CACGTTTCACGCATCATCGCTTGCATCCAGTCCTGCTGGACGCATCACGCATCACGCATCACGCATCACGTCCTACGTCTGCCCCTGGATCGCCAGCCGCCAATCCCCGTAATGCACCTCGTACCGTGCAAAGAACTTGAAATAGTGCCGCCCACCTTCGGGGCTCGTCGGATCAAACCACGCGTGCTGCAAATGTGGCTCTTCCCGCATCACCAGCAACAAAGGCTTGATCTCCTCGCTAGAAGCGATCAAATGCCACGCGCTCGTATCCAGGTTCGCGTTCGTGATATAGCTCACCTTGCCCGACCACGGGTTTTGCGCCCTGTTGCTCGTCGCGTAATCCTCCGGGTTCCCCGCGATCTGGTACGCCGTCCGCGCCAGGCTCGGGTTACACACCAACAGGTCGTACATATACTCCGTATACTCGCCCTGGTCGTTAACGATGCTCTGTCCCGCCACCCACACCGTCTCGAAATTATCCAGGCTCAGCGCCAGCACATTCTCGTTGTCCTGCGCCGTCTGGTAATCCGCGCCCTTGTCCACGTGGTCCGAGTCAAAAAAGTCCTGGCTGTCATAGCACGATCCATACGTCGTCCCGTCGCCCGCGTTCAGCACCTGAAACACCCGCTTGTTGATATGCCGGTTGTAATTCCGACCCGCCTGGCGCACCCGACGCAGCAACCCGCCCGTCTGGTCATCGTTGATCGCGTTCTCCGAAATCCACACCGTGATATCCCAATCCTCCGGACTCACCTGCTTCGTCTTCTCGATCATATCCTGGATCGTGATCCCGCTCTTGCTATTCTTCGGCATAGGCGCCGCCCCCAGGTCCACCAGGTCCACGTTCTTCGCCCCGATCGGAACCTCCATCGCCACCCGCCGCCAATCGTACGTCCCCTCCTTCAGCGCAGTCAAAAACCCCGTCCGCGCTCCCACCACCAAATGCTTCGGAACATTCCCACCAATCATCGTCTTACCCTCCTATCGTCTCTCACCCCCAACTACCTCCCAGTCCGTCATTCCGACGTGCTCTTTGGAGGAATCCCTACGCCCCTGTACACACCGCCGGCGTAATCAACTGCACATACGCGTACCCATCCACCACCCGATGCAACTTCCCCAGCATCGGATTATCCGCCGCCGTCGAGCTCAGCGTACCCGAATCGCTCATATACACCGTATCGCCCACGTCCGCGTCCGTGTACACCGCGCTCTTGAACCCGATAATCGTCGGCCACACGTAAATCTCGATCTCGTTATCCGCCTCTGTGTCCGTCGTCGCCACGGTCGCACCCTCAGCCGCGATCCCGATAAAAATATCGGTCGCCGCCACCACCGTCGCGTCCAGATACCCCCTCGGATAAACCGTATCCGCGCTCAGATCCATAATCATCGGATGACCCTTATAGATCGTCTGCGCCGCACTGTTGTCCAACACCCACTTCTCGCTGTGGTTCAACTTGTCGCTCCACAACCTGATCGGAGCATCAGCCGTCAAATCCGCCATCTCAATTCACCTCCTACTTTTGGATCGCGGGTATCTTGCCCGCATCCTGCTCGCTCCGCCGTCCGTCGTCCGTCGTCCGTCGTCCGTCGTCGCTCTATTCCGCCTCGAACCCCCGCAAATCCCACTCCCCCATCTCGCCCAACTCGCCCGCGTTCGCCTCAAAAAACGCCGCCACCGTCTGCCCACCGGCCACCCACTCCACCAGCGCCCCGCGCACCATCGGCACCAACGCCCTCTTCCGCTTCGCCCCCTCCCGGCTCGACCCGATCTCGCCAAACTGTACCACCTTATCCTCCAGCAGCGTCACCACCTCCGCCCGAGTCTCCGCGTCCAGCTTGATCAAGATCCCCTCCACCTCCTCCGCCCGGCTACTCAGCGCCACGTCCCCACCACACAACCGCTCCGCCAGCTCGGCCACCTCGCGCCGCTCCGCCAGCTCCGCCTCCAGCCGCGCCCGCTCCTCGCCCCGGATCCGCTCTCGCATCTCCGCCTCGCGCTGCACGTGCTCCGCCAACTCCGCCTCCACACGCGCCCGCTCCTCCTCCCGGATCTGCGCTCGCATCTCCGCCAGCTCCACCTCGGCGCCCTGCACGTCCTCAACCCGCTCTTGCTCTTCGCTCATCTCACTCACCTCCAGTCCCTCTTGAACATCCTGCCAATCCTGTAAATCCTGTACCTCCCCCCCAACCTCCGGCCACCGCGCCTGCAGCTCCGCAGCCCGCAACCCCTTCACAGCCGGAAAATTCACCAAACTCACGCTCTTGATCGTCTTACTCACCAGGTCCACCGCCGCCGAAAAATAACGATAAATCTTGCCCCCCACCAGCTCCCGCCCCCCCGCCGTCCAAAGCGCCCGCGCCGTCAACCCCCCCCACCCCACCCCCCCCCCCCCCCCCC
>CAZEJA010000456.1:0-2407 GCA_964512215.1 uncultured Planctomycetaceae bacterium | reverse complement strand
CTCCAGCGCCCGGATGTCCACGCCGCCGGTCATGGTTCGGCCGGACGTCTCGATGTAGCGATTGTAGGCCCGGCCCAGTCGCGTGAGGCTGTCCAGCAGGACCACAACGTCCTGGTTGAACTCGGCCATCCGCTTGGCGCGTTCGATGGTGAACTCCGCGACGCGGACGTGGTTGGAGATCTCCTGATCGTTGTTGGAGGCGATGACCTCGGCGTCGGGGCACTGCCGGCGAAAGTCGGTGACCTCTTCCGGGCGCTCGTCGACGAGCAGGATGAAGACCTTGCACTCGGGGTTGTTGACGGCGACGGCGTTGGCGATCTGCTGCAGCAGGATCGTCTTGCCCGACCGCGGCGGGGCGACGAGCAGCCCGCGCTGCCCCTTGCCTACCGGGCAGATCAGGTCCAGCACGCGCATCTCCATCGGGCCGCCCGGCGTTTCGAGCTTCAGGCGCGGATGCGGGTCGACGACGGTCATCTCCTGGAACGCCAGGATGTCGTTGTAGTCTTCCGCGGGCTTGCCGTTGATGGTGGCGACCTCTTCCAGCTTGGGCCCGCCTTTCTTCTTGGTCGGCGGGATCGCGCGTCCCTCGATGTGCAGCCCCGACCTCAGCCCGCCGTGGCGGACGAAGTCCTTGCCCACGAACACGTCCCCGGGGGTCGCCCGATAGTTGTTCTTCGCCTGTCGGAGGAACCCGTATCCCTTCTCCGTGATCTCCAGGACCCCGGACGCCATGAGGGCATCCGACGGGTCGCCGGGTGCAGAAGAAGTCTGACTCATCGTAGAAACCTTCCTTGTACCGCCCCTAACCGGGCAAACCGCTGTGTTTGAGGCCCGTCCACGTTGGCGGGCATTCCTCGAGTTCAATAACCCCTCGCGCCAACATCATAACCAGTCACCGCGATGGGGGAAGCCAATTTTTCGACTTTTTTCCCCCCGCTACGCCTCGTCCTGCTCTTGGCGGGCCAGTTCGCACGCCTCGGCGATGTCAATCCGGCCCTCGTAGTACGCCTTGCCCACGATCATGCCCGCACAGCCCGCCTCCCTGCAGGCCGTCACGTCCTCCAGCGACCGCACGCCGCCCGAGGCGACCACGGGCACGTCGGTGGCGTCGATGACGCGCTTCGTCGCCTCGACGTTGACGCCCGTCAGCATGCCGTCCCGGGCGATGTCCGTGTACACGATCGCGCCCAGTCCCGTCCCCGCTACCTCGCGAGCGAACGCCTCGGCGGTCTGGTCCATCTGCTCGGTCCAGCCCTCGGCACGCAGGTAGCCGTCTCGCGCATCCAGCCCCAGTGCGATGCCTTCGTTGGGCAGGTCCGAGGCGGCCAGGATCTCCCGGAACCACTCCGGGTCCTTCATCGCCGCCGAGCCGATCACGACGCGGCTGACCCCGACGCCCTGCATGAGATCGATCATGTTCCGGTCGCGGACGCCGCCGCCGAACTCGACCTTCGCCCGCCCCGCGACGGCGGAGCAGATCGCCCGGACGCTGTCGGTATTGGCGGGCCGGCCGCTGCGGGCGGCGTCGAGGTCCACCACGTGGATCCATTCCGCCCCGGCGTCGACGAACTGCTCGGCGACCGCGGCGGGGTCGTCGCCGTACGTCACCTGGCGGTCGTAGTCGCCCTGAAGCAGGCGAACCACCTGTCCGTCACGGAGATCGATTGCGGGGAGAATATCCATCGTTTCCAGCCCTCGGGGGGCCTACTGGTTCACGAAGTTCCGGAGAATCTGCAGCCCGACGGCCTGGCTCTTCTCGGGGTGGAACTGCGTGGCGAACACGTTCTCATGCCACACCGCCGACGCGAACGGGACGCCGTACTCGGTGGTCGTCAGCGTGTCGCTCTCGTCGGCGGGTACAACGTAGTAGCTGTGGGCGAAGTACACGTGCGATCCGTTGGGCACGCCGGCCAGCAGGGGGCAGTCTCGCTGCCAGGCGATCCGGTTCCAGCCCATGTGGGGCACGGCGAGGCGCCGGTCGGCCGTCGCGGCGGCGTCGAACTCGAACCGCACGACCTCGCCCGGCAGGATGCCCAGTCCGGTGTGCGTGCCCTTCTCGCTCGATACCTCGAACAGCAGTTGCAGGCCCAGGCAGAAGCCCAGGTAGGGCGTGCCCTCCCGGACCGCCTGGACGATGGGCTCGACGAGGCCCTGCGTGCGGAGCTGTTCCATCGCGTCCCCGAAGGCCGCCACGCCCGGCAGGACGATCTTGTCGGCCCGGGCGAGTTCCGCGGGGGTGCGGACGAGCTGCGCATCACCGCCGACGCGCTCCAGCGCCTTCTGGACGCTTCGCAGATTTCCCATCTCGTAGTCGATGATGCCGATCATGGCCTGCCCACTGCTTCCGAGCGAAACAACCGACCCCCCGGTCGGGGCTCCTCCTGCCCGATGCCCAGGGACGACTTCA
>CAZEJA010000455.1:0-2416 GCA_964512215.1 uncultured Planctomycetaceae bacterium | reverse complement strand
GATCGAATGTTGCGGTATCTCCGGTCAAAGTCTGGGGGTTGTTCCTCTTGATCAGGATGGTAACTTACTCCGCGAGGAGACCCCAATCTGGTCGGACTCCCGCCCGGACAAACAGGTACAGAGTTTTTTTGAGAAAGTGGATGAAGCCAACTGGTACCAAATGACGGGCAATGGCTTTCCGGCTCCTTTGTATTCGGTTTTTAAGATTATGTGGTACCGTGACAACGAGCCGGAAATGTTCGAAAAAATTAACAAGGTTATTGGGTCAAAGGACTTTATCAATCTCAAGCTGACCGGGCGTATTGTGACTGACTACTCTTACGCTTCAGGCAGTGGGGTGTATGATTTACTGGGGTGGAATTATTCTGATAGACTCATTGTTGCAAGTGACCTGCCACGAGAAATCTTTCCGGATATTGTCCCTTCAACAGAAGTGATTGGTGAACTTACTGCGGAAGCCGCTGATGTGCTGGGTCTCCGGAAAACTGTTAAGGTAGTTGCTGGTGGCGTGGATAACTCTTGTATGGCACTCGGAGCCCGAAACATTGAAGATGGGCGAGTTTATAATTCACTTGGCTCATCGAGTTGGATTCCTGTGTGTTCCGCAAAACCACTATTGGATTCCCGTACTCGGCCGTATGTTTTTACTCACGTGATTCCAGGGTTGTTTACCTCGGCGCTTTCAATCTTTTCGTCGGGAACCAGTTTCCGATGGGTACGCGACCACCTTTGTCAGAATCTTGTGACACAGGCGGAACAACAGGGGGCCGATGCGTATGATCTGATAACGGCACTGGCGGAGCAGTCGCCGGTTGGCGCTAATAAGCTGCTATTCAATCCAAGTCTGGGTGGTGGGACATCGCTCGACGAGAGTATCAATATTCGCGGGGCATTTATCGGTTTGGATCTCGGCCATACCCAGGCTGACGTGATCCGCGCAGCAATGGAAGGCATTGCAATGGGATTACGCCTGGCTCTGGATGAATTACGAAAACTCACGCAACTGAGTGATGAAATCTTAGTCGTTGGGGGCGGCAGTCAGAGCAAGCTATGGCGGCAGATCTACGCTGATGTCTATAACATGGATATTGTCAAGACCAACGTTGATCAACAGGCGGCAGCTCTGGGGGCAGCGGCCGTGGCGGCTGTCGGCACAGGACTCTGGACGGACTTTACCAAAATTGATGACATCCATCAGATCGAGAGTGTGACAAAACCTATTCCTCAAAATGCTACTATATATGAACAAATTTTGCCAATCTTTGCTAAAGTCGGATACTACCAGTCGGAACTTGGCGATATGTTGGTAAAATTGGGAATTTAATCCACATGGAATTATCACCAAAAGACATTGCGAGAATGATAGATATTAGTGCTGTTCAGGCACAACATGGAGAAGCTGAAATACGAGAACTTGTCAAATACGCTAAGGAATATAGCTTTATCGCTGTTCATGCCCTTCCTTGCTGGACAAAATTTTTGAGTGAATTACTGGGTGACCGCGAAGATATTTTGGTTGGTGGACCGGTGGGATTTCCGTCAGGTGCCCATAGGACGGAAACAAAACTATTCGAAGCAAAGCAGTTGATAGCAGATGGCCTTCAGGAAATGGATCTGATGCTGAACGTTGGCATGTTGCGCTCAGGAGGATATGAATATGTCGAAAATGAGATCAAAACTATTGTTGAAATTGCAGGAGAGATGCCGGTAAAAGTGATCCTTGAAGTGTACCATCTTACCGATGATGAAATCAAAAAAGCCTGTGAACTGTGTATCAATGCGGGGGCCGAGTTTGTCAAAACCGGAACAGGATGGACTCCGACTGGAGCAACATTGGAAGTTATCTCCCTGATCACGTCTTTTGTCGGAGACGCAATCAAAGTTAAAGCATCAGGAGGTATACGCGATCTCGATACATTCATAAAAATGTACAAGATGGGGGTTGCTCGGTTCGGTATCAATGTGAATGCCTCAATGAAAATCATCCAGGAATGTGCAGAACTTCCTGGTGGAGTTATGAGATTTTAGATGGACGCCACCTTGGAGGTGGTGCCCATCTTTTATACCAAACGTTTGTTCAATTATTTAGGAGGATATATTGATGAAATTTAAAGGCGCTTACTTAGGAAAAATCCTGAGAATCAACCTTTCTACGAAGGAAACTCGGGTTGAAGAGATAAAAGACAGAGACTACGAAATGTTGTTGGGCGGGCGCGGCCTGGCAGCCAAAATGTATTATAATGAAATTGGTCCGGACGTGCAACCCTTCGACGCGGAGAATAAAGTGTTCTTTATGACCGGTCCTTTGACAGGGGTGGCCTTGCCGTCTACTACGAAGTTCCAGCTTTCCACAAAATCTCCGGAGACAGGAATGTATCTCTGCTCCAATTGTGGCGGAGATTTTGGCCCCCAACTC
>CAZEJA010000454.1:0-2455 GCA_964512215.1 uncultured Planctomycetaceae bacterium | reverse complement strand
AGCTTCGCCGAAAAGAACGGGACCTTCACCAACACCGAGCGGCGCGTCCAGCGCCTGCACCAGGCCTTCGCCCCGCCTGGACAGTCGCGGGTCGACTGGGACATCGTCTGCGACCTCGCGACGCGCATGGGCTTCGAGGGCATGCAGTACCCCGACGTCGCGGCCATCCAGGACGAGATCGCCTCGCTCACGCCGATCTACGGCGGAATCACGTACGACCGCCTGGACGCCGGCTCGCTGCAGTGGCCGTGCCCGGACGCCGAACACCCCGGCACGCCGTACCTGCACAAGGGACGCTTCACGCGCGGGCTGGGCAAGTTCCACGCGGTGGAGTTCATCCCGCCGCGCGAACTGCCGGACGACGAGTATCCGCTGCTGCTGTCGACGGGGCGGATCCTGGAGCACTTCCACACGGGCACGATGACCCGCCGGTCGGAGGTGCTCGACGTGCTCGTGCCTGCCGGCGTGCTGGAAATCCACCCGACCGACGCCGAGCGCCTCGGCGTGGCGGACGGCGGGTTCGTCCGGGCCTCCACGCGGCGCGGGCAGATCGAGATCGCCGCCCGCGTCACCGAGCGCGTCGCGCCGTCCACGGTGTTCGTGGCGTTCCACTACCGCGAGGCGCCCGCGAACCGCTTGACCATCGCGGCGCTGGATCCGCTGGCGAAGATTCCCGAGTTCAAAGTCTGCGCCGTTCGCGTCGAGCCCTGCGAACAGCCCGCCGTCGCGGCGGAATCATAAACAAGTACAAGTTGTACAAGAAATGACAAGGAAAGGTTTGTTTCCCCGTATCCGGATTGGCTATCATCGAGATTGAGGGTCGCCCGTCGTGGCGGCCTGTCCGGGTGTTCCGGAAAGCTCGTTGAAACACCAACTCGACAGGATGCAGCCCTAGCAAACGAGGTGTCATTGTGAAGAAACCGGAAGAGCGAAGCGTTGACCAGGCCTCCGTGGAGATGCTGACGCGCGCGGCCGACGAGGGGGTCACCGTCATCTGGGACCGCTACGAGGCGATGCAGCCCCAGTGCGGTTTCGGCTCGCTGGGGATCTGCTGCCGCAACTGCTCGATGGGTCCCTGCCGGATCGATCCGTTCGGGACGGGCGCGACCGAGGGCGTCTGCGGCGCGACGGCCGACATCATCGCGGCGCGAAACCTCGCCCGCATGATCGCCACCGGCACGAGCGCCCACTCGGACCACGCCCGGGACGTTTCCCACGCGCTGCTGCTGGCGTCCGAGGGGAACGACTACAAGATCAAGGACGAGAAGAAGCTCCAGACCCTCGCGGCCGAGTGGGGCATCGAGACCGAGGGCAAGAGCACGAACGACCTGGCCAAGGAGGTCGCGCAGGCGGCGCTGGGGCAGTTCGGGCAGCAGGAGGGCGAGCTGCGGTTCGTCAGCCGGGCGCCGGAACTGACGCAGAAGCGCTGGCGCGACGTCAACGTCGTGCCCCGCGGCATCGACCGCGAGGTGGTCGACCTGCTGCACCGCACGCACGTGGGCGGCGACAGCGACTATCAGAGCATCATCATGGCCGGCGTGCGGACGGCGCTGGGCGACGGATGGGGCGGGTCCATGATCGCCACCGAACTGCAGGACGTGCTGTTCCGGACGCCGACGTGGCTCCGCAGCCGCACCAACCTCGGCGTGATCGACCCGAAGAACGTCAACGTTGTCGTCCACGGTCACGAGCCGATCCTCTCGGAGATGCTCGTCGCCGCCACGCAGGACCCCGAGCTGATCAAGCTCGCCGAAGAGAAAGGCGCCAAGGGCATCTCCCTGTGCGGCATCTGCTGCACGGCCAACGAGATCCTCATGCGTCACGGCATCCCGGTCGCGGGCAACTTCCTGCAGCAGGAGCTGGCCATCACGACCGGCGCGGTCGAGTCGATGGTGGTCGACATTCAGTGCGTCCTGCCCGCGCTGGGCAAGCTCTCCGAGCAGTACCACACGAAGTTGATCAGCACGTCCAAGAAGGCGAACTTCCCCCACGCCAGGCACATCGAGCTGGACGAAGACAACGCCCTGAACATCGCCAAGCAGATCGTTCGCGAGTCGATCGAGAACTTCACGAACCGGTCGGACAACGTGAACGTGCCGAACGTCTCCAGTCCGCTGATCGCGGGCTTCTCCGCGGAGAACATCTTCGCCGCGCTGGGCGGGCGCTATCGCCCGAGCTATCGCCCGCTGAACGACGCGATCCTGTCGGGGCGCATCCGCGGTCTGGCGGCCGTCGTGGGGTGCAACAATCCCAAGCACCGCCAGGACGAAGGGCACCTGACCATCACCAAGGAACTGCTGGCCAACGACGTGCTGGTCGCGACCACCGGCTGCACCGCCATCGCCGACGCCAAGGGCGGGCTGCTGTGCTCCGGGGCGGCGGAGGAATACGCGGGCGAAGGCCTGCGCGAAGTCTGCCGGGCCGTCGGCATCCCGCCGGTGCTGCACCTCGGCGC